>JAHFUU010000058.1 GCA_023264915.1 Microthrixaceae bacterium
CCGCTTCAAGGCCCGCCCCTGGGATCTGAGCACGACCGAGTCGACGTGCCGATCCTGCTCGGTGGGGTGCCGTATCGCCATCGACAGCTCGCGCAACCAGGTGCTGCGCTACCTCGGTGTCGATGCCGATCCAGTCAACTGGGGATGGTTGTGCGACAAGGGGAGGTTCGGTTTCGAGGCCTTGGGCGCCGACAACCGCCTACGCGATCCGCTCGTGAGGACAGCCGACGGTCAGTTCGACGTCGTCAGGTGGTCAGACGCGATGGCCCGGGCGGCGGATCTGATCACCGAGGCGCTGGCAGCCCGCGGTCCCGTTGGCATAGCGATGATCGGCGGCGCCCGGCTCACCAACGAGGACTGCTATGCCTGGGCCAAGCTGGCCAAGGGCATCATCGGCACCGACAACGTCGATTGCCAGCTTGGCGACGGCCTGCCGGCCGAGGCCGTCCTGGGCCTGCCCCGCGCAACGATCGACGAGGCCTGCGCCCCTGGCGGCACGGTCATCCTGATGGGGGCAGACATCAAAGAAGACCTGCCGGTCCTGTTCCTCAGGCTCAGGCACGCGGTGATCAACGACGGTGTGAAGGTGGTGGAGGTATCCTCCGCGCCAACCGGGTTCACCCGGTACGCCGAGGTGTCCTTGAGGCACCGCCCAGCCGAGGCGAACGAAGCGGTACGGGCGATGATGTTCGGTGCTCCTCCGGGCAAGGACGGCGGCGGGGTTCACATCTCGGCGTTCGGCAAGGCGCGTGAGGCAGTCGATCATGGGTCATCTGTGACCGTCGTGCTCGGCCGCCAGTCCCTGGCCGAGCAACCCGAACCTGTTCTTGACGCGGTGGCGGCACTGATCGAGTCGGTTCCGGGTGTGAGGTTCCTGCCGGGGTTGAGGCGATCCAACGTCCACGGTGCCCTGGACATGGGTCTGGCACCGGGGATGCTTCCTGGTCGTACGACGCTCGGCGCTGCCGGTGCGTGGTTCGAGCGCGTCTGGGCTCAGGTGCCAGAGAGCCGAGGGCTCGACACGACCGGCATCCTGGCCGCCGCGGCGCAAGGATCGGTTGACGTCTTGATCCTTGTCGGGGCGGACCCACTTGCGGACTTCCCCGATCGATATCTTGCCGAGAGCGGCATCGCCGGAGCCCGGGCCGTCATCTCTGTGGACACGTTCCTGAACGAGTCGGCTCAGAAAGCCGACGTCGTTCTCGCCGCAGCAGCCTTCGCCGAGAGCGAGGGAACGACCACGAACCTCGAAGGTCGGGTGACGGTCCTCAACCAGGCGACGACTCCACCGGGCACGGCTCGGCCGGACTGGTCGATCGCGGCAGAGCTGGCCGAGCTGCTGGGATCGGACCTGCAGATCGAGTCGATCGAGGACATCCGCGACGAGATCGAGGAGATCTCCCCGCTCCATGCCGGTCTGACGACCGACGCGATACAGGCCGAGACGTTCGACGACGGGCTCGTCGTGCCGCTGCCTGGAGTCCCAGGTGCCCGAGACGACTCGCAAGGCCAGGTATCAGACAGCCGCGACGACGGCTCCGATGACGCCGCCGACGAACCGGCGTGTCCCGGCGTCGATGATGGCGAACCAGAAGCTGAGGGCGAGGAGGATGGCGACGGTGGATCACCGTCAGGGCCCGAGCCATCCCAGAGCCTCGTTGATGACGAGGGCGATCTCACGGGCCGAGACATCGAGGGCTCCGAGGGCTCCGAGGGCTCCGAGGGCTCCGAGGGATCCGAGGTTGATTCGACCGTGTCGGCCGAGGCCCGTTCGGGGGAGCCCCAGCGGGTTGTCTTCACCGGCCCGGGCGAGCTGACCCCGCCACCGATCGATGCGTACTCCTTCAGGCTCGTCGCAATTCGCAAGCTCTATGACCAGGGGACAATGGTGTCCCAGTCACCTCATCTCGCAGGCCTCGCACCCGGCACCGTGCTCCGCATCAACCCCTATGACTTCGATCGGCTCGGCGTCGCCGAAGGCGCGAAGCTGCCGGTCGTGTCACCTCGAGGCCAGGTTCACATCCAGGTCCACACCGATCGTGATGTCCCGCGCGGCACGGCTGTCATGTACTTCAACCAGCCCGGCGCGGATGCGTCCGCGCTGGTAGACGCGACCTTGCGGGTGACCGAGGTGCGGATCGAGGCGGGTGGCGGGCGATGACGGCCGATTTGTCAGCGCGAAGCGACCGGACCGAAGATCTCGCGCGGAGGCTTCCTTAGATGCTCGGTGGAGACCCGCTGTTCAACAACTCGCTGTATGACAGCAATGGGGTCAACTTCGCTGTCTTGGGGATCGTGGCCTTGAAGGTCGTTGTCTGCTTCGTGTTCTTGCTGGTCGCCACGATGTTGATGGTCTGGTTCGAGCGGAAGCTCATCGGCGACATGCAGAACCGAATAGGGCCCAACCGGGCCGGACCCTGGGGGATCCTCCAGACGCTCGCGGACGGCATCAAGCTGTTCTTCAAGGAGCACCTGGTACCCGAGAAGGCCGAGCCGACCGTGTACGTCCTCGCTCCCTTCCTGGCATTCGTCCCCGCGTTCTTGCTCTTCGCGATCGTTCCCGTGACAGGGAACTTCGCGGACGGGGGGGACGGCACCGTCACGATGTTCGGGTACCAGACCTTCGTGCAGCTCGCCGATCCTCCGATCGGCGTCCTCTTCGCACTCGGCCTCTCCTCGATCGCTGTGTACGGCGTGATGCTGGCAGGCTGGTCGTCGGGGTCGAAGTACCCTCTTTTGGGTTCGGTTCGTGCCACGGCCCAGATGGTGTCCTACGAGGCAGCCATGGGGCTGGCTGCGGTGGCTGTGGTCCTGGTGACCGGAACGCTCAGCACCCATGGGATGGTGATGGTCCAGGCGGGGCCCGGACCCTTCGGGTGGGTTCCCAATTGGGGAGTCGTGCTGACAGCGGTGGTGCCATTCCTGATCTTCATGATCGCCGGCGCAGCCGAGTTGAACCGCCCGCCGTTCGATCTGGTCGAGGCCGAGCAGGAGCTGGTCGGAGGGTTCAACACCGAGTACTCGAGCATCAGGTTCGCGCTCTTCTACCTGGCCGAGTTCATGAACACGATCACGATGTCTGCCATCTTCGTGACGCTGTTCCTCGGCGGCCCAGCTGGCCCGGCGCCGTGGGGACCGGCATGGGTGTGGGGGATCGCTTGGTTCTTCGCGAAGCTGTTCGTCTTCCTGTTCATCTTCATATGGTGTCGCGCAACGCTTCCCCGGTTCCGCTATGACCAGCTGATGCATCTCGGCTGGCGCCTGCTCATCCCCCTGGCGCTCGGATGGGCTCTGCTGCTCGCCGCGATGCACGTCTCGAACGACCAGGGTTGGCCGCCCGGGCTGACGATGCCCGTCGCACTGCTCGTGCTGATCGCTGCGGCCGGCCTGTTGCGCTCGGCGCTCGCCCGGTCGCGCGAGGGTCGCCTCGCGGATGCTGACCTCGAAGGGGCAACCCCATGAGCCACTACGTCTCAGGCATGCGTGTGTCAAGCCCCGCTCAGCACAGCCCTGTCGGGCTCGGTTCAACGGCAGCCGCCGGACGGTCGGCAGCGAAGAGTCGGGGTGGTGAGAGGTAATGGGCTACCTCGAGGGATTCGGTGTCACCTTCAAGAAGCTGTTCGAGGAGAGGGTGACTGATCCATACACGATCGGCAAGGGGCCCAAGGCCCCCAAGTCCGAACGCCAGCACGGCCGCCACGTCCTCAACCGCTACGAGGACGGCATGGAGAAGTGCATCGGCTGCGAGCTCTGTGCCGGTGTCTGCCCGGCGCGTTGCATCTATGTGCGTGGTGCTGACAACCCGCCCGACGACCCCATCTCACCCGGTGAGCGGTACGGGTACGTGTATGAGATCAACTACCTCCGGTGCATCCATTGCGACTTGTGCGTCGAGGCCTGCCCGACCGAAGCGATCACCGAATCCAAGCTGTTCGAGTTCTCCTTCAGCAACCGCAACGATGCCATCTACACCAAGGCCGAGCTGGTCGTCGATGACACCGGGATGCCCCAACACCTGCCTTGGGAGGACTGGCGCGAGGGTGAGGACCGCAACACCTCTGCTTGGATGCGAGCCACCTCCCCGTCGGGCAACGCAGCATTTGAAGGCGTCGTCGCGTGGTCAGGAGAGCTCGGCTATGGCGTCCGTGCTCCCGAGGCCGGCCAGCCCGGCGAGGGGCGCCAGGAGCGAACCCGCTCACCAGGGGAGACCCACTGATGCAGGTACAGCTGGTGGTGTTCTTCTGCTGCGCACTCATTGCCCTGTTCGGAGCCGGCGGCGTCATCTTCTCGCGCAACCCGGTGCACTCAGCGCTATCGCTGGTTGCAACCCTGTTCGCGATCGCGGTGCTGTTCCTGAACCAGAACGCCCAACTTCTCTTCGCCGTGCAGGTCATCGTCTACACAGGCGCGATCGTCATCTTGATCCTGTTCGTGATCATGTTGCTCGGCGTGGACAGGTTCGAGGACCTCTCACACGAGCCGCTCGGCTTCGGGTTTAGGTTTGCGGGTGGTCTCGTCTCCCTGGCTCTGGCAGCGGTGCTCCTGTCGGTCCTGTTCTGGGGGAAGACCAATGTGGTCACCGGCAAGCCCGCCGAGATCGACCTCGGTGGTACGACGACCTACCAGCCGATATCCCAGCAGGCAGCGAAGCAGTGCCAGGGGCTCCTGCCAGCAGACTGCAACGTGAGCGTGATCGACACTGCAGATGGCCCGAACGTGAACCTTCTCGGCAAGCAGATCTTCACGCAGTACGTCCTGGCCTTCGAGGTGACGGCGGCTCTGCTCACGATCGCGGTGATCGGCGCTGTGGTTATGGCCAGGCGCCCCCGTGACGTGCAGCCCCTCCCAGAAGAACCTGAACCCCTCGTCAGCGGTGCCCGCCTGGCCGAGATAGACGCTCAGGGGGACGACTGATGGCCATGAGCGGCATGGCGAAGCCCAGCCGCCGGATCATCGGCGGCGAAGAGGCCTGCGCGACCCGAGCTTGCGGAGCCCGCCAGGGCGGAGCAGCCGCACCGACGAGCGGCATGGCGAAGCCCAGCCGCCGGATTATCGGCGGCGAAGAGTCATGACCAACCTGGACCTGCCCTATCTGGTGCTGGCGGCCGCTCTGTTCGCCATGGGAGCGTTCGGTTTGTTGTACCGGCGAAACCTGCTGGTCATGTTGATGTGCATCGAGCTCATGCTCAACGCGGTCAACCTCACGTTCGTGACATTTGGCCGGATGATGAATGATCTCAACGGTCAGGTGATCGTCTTCTTCGTCCTGGTGGTGGCCGCGGCCGAGGTCGTGGTCGGGCTGGCCATCATCGTGGCCGTGCTGCGCCGGCGACCCGGTGCGAGCGCCGACGACGTGAAGGTCCTGCGCGGATGAGCGGAGCTCGCTGATGGTCGATCTCGTATGGCTGGTGCCGGCGCTGCCCCTCGCGGGTTTCGTCGTCTTGTTGTTCTTCGGCAAGCGTATCGGTGAGCCGCTTTCGGGCTGGCTGGCCACGCTGTTGATGGGCGGAGCGTTCATATGCTCGCTGGTGGTGCTCGGCGACTTGATGGGTCAGCACGAGCGGACGTTCCACCAGGTCCTTTTCACATGGGTGCCGGCTGGGTCGTTCAACGTCGACGTCGGGTTCTATGTGGATTCGCTGTCGATGACGCTCCTGCTGGTCGTGACGGGCATCGGGGGCCTGATCCACCTGTACGCGGTCGGGTACATGAGGGGCGATCCCCGGTACCACCAGTTCTTCGTGTACTTCAACCTCTTCGCGTTCTCGATGCTCATGCTCGTGCTGGGAGACAACCTCCTGCTCACCTTCCTGGGTTGGGAGGGCGTGGGCACCTGCTCGTATCTGTTGATCTCGTTCTGGTTCGAACGCAAGGCGAATGCCACCGCAGGCAAGAAGGCCTTCATCACCAACCGCGTAGGCGACTGGGGCTACATGGTGGGGATGCTCATCACCTTCTTCGTGTTCGGCTCGCTCAGCTACTCGGAGATCCTGCCCAAAGCACCGGGCCTGAGCGCTGCTACGGCCAGTGCCATCGTCCTGTTCCTGTTCGTCGGGGTTTGTGGGAAGTCCGCGCAGATACCTCTCTACTTCTGGCTGCCCGATGCCATGGCGGGCCCGACCCCGATCTCGGCCCTGATACACGCCGCCACGATGGTTACGGCCGGTGTGTACCTGCTCGTCCGGGTCAACCCCATCATCGCGGCCTCCTACGGATGGGTGCCATGGATCGTGGCGGGTGTTGGGTGCGCGACCTTGCTGGTTGCGGCGATCCTCGCCATGAGCCAGCGCGACATCAAGAAGGTGCTCGCATACTCGACGGTCAGCCAGCTCGGATACATGGTGATGGCCGTCGGGGTCGGCGGCTACACGGCAGCGGTGTTCCACCTGGTCACCCATGCCTGCTTCAAGGCCTGCCTGTTCCTCGGAGCCGGTTCCGTCGTGCACGGCATGAACGACGAACAGGACATGCGCCGCTTCGGTGGGCTGCGCACGCAGATGCCGGTCACCTACTGGTGCATGCTCGTCGCGAGCCTTGCCATCGCCGGCATCGCGCCGCTCTCAGGCTTCTGGTCAAAGGATGACATCTTGTCCTTCGTTGCCAACGCCGGCGCCGACGGCCAGGTGGCTGGCTGGGTCCTGTATGCGGTGGGCCTGTTCACGGCGCTGCTCACTGCCATCTACATGTTCCGCATGATGTACCTGACCTTCCATGGCGAGCCCCGTTGGGATGATCCGATCCCCGAGGACATCGCCCTCGATGTCGCTGCGAGTGAAGCCGAGCTCGAGGACGCCGACCTCGGCGGCGCGCACATCCACATCCACGATGGGCACGCCCATGGGCCCATCCACCCCCACCAGCCAGGCTGGCTGATGCTCGGGCCGGTGGCGGTGCTGGCGCTGCTGTCTGTCGTCGCGGGCTTCATGAACATGCCCTTCAAAGGCACAGAGCTCCTTGCCGACTTCCTCGACGAGGGTGTGGTCAACCTCGTTGCGAACAACGCGGAGTTGACGTGGCAGCTCTGGCAGACCCTGGCGATGCTCGGCCTTGGCACCGCCGTCGGGGCGGCCGGGATCTTCATCGCGTGGCGCCTGTTCAAGGCCGGCAAGCTCGATCCTGTGCCGGGGCTCGGCCAACTGTTCAGCCGTGATCCCTATGACGCCGCGATCGCCTGGTTCATGGCTCACCCCGGCCGCGTGCTGTTCGACGCACTGTCGTGGTTTGATCGTACGATCGTGGACGGTGCGGTCAACGGCGTGGGGGCCGTCGTCGCGTCCGCCGGGTCGGGAGCCAGAAGGTTGCAGTCAGGCTACGTGCGGACCTATGCGCTCGGGGTGGCCCTGGGTGCTGCGGTGATCCTGGCCCTGGTGCTGACAAGAGTGTTGGCGCTGTCGTGACCGCATCACTTCTGGCTCAGGCTGTCTACGTCGCGGGAGCGGGCGGCGGGTCCGGATTCCCCGTGCTGCCCTCGATGGTCTTCGTGCCGGTGTTCGGCGCCATCGCCATCTTGGCAGTGCCCGCGACTCGACCGCAGATGCACCGGCTCATCGCGATCGTGTCAGCCACGATGACTGGCGCGATCGGCCTCTATGTGCTCAAGGTGTTCAAGGCGGGAGACCCCGGGATGCAGCTCGTCTCTGAGGTGACCTGGGTTCAGTCACTCGACATCAAGTTCTCTCTCGGTGTCGATGGCATCTCGCTCTTCCTCGTGGTGTTGACCGGGGTGATATTCCCCCTAGCGGTTGTGGCCGCGAAGCCCGAGCACTCGGAGAAGGGTTACTACTTCTGGCTCACGTTGCTGATGGCTGGCTGCACCGGGGTGTTCCTTGCCCTTGACCTGTTGCTGTTCTTCTTGTTCTTCGAGATAACGCTCGTCCCGCTGTACATGCTGATCGGCAAGTGGGGACACGGCCGGAGGGTGTATGCGGCGACCAAGTTCTTCATCTTCACGATGCTCGGCTCGATGTTCATGCTGGTCTCGATCGTCTCCCTTGCCTATCTCGCGAAGGCCGGGGTCGATCACACGATCAGCTTCGATCTTCGCCGTGTCGTCGCAGCTGAGCTAGGCACAGGCACTGGCCGCTGGTTGTTCTTGGGCTTCGTGGTCGCCTTCGCCGTGAAGACGCCGATCTTCCCGTTCCACACGTGGTTGCCCGACGCCCATACCGAGGCACCGACTGCCGGGTCGGTCGACCTTGCTGGCATCTTGTTGAAGCTCGGCACCTACGGCTTCTTGCGATATGGCCTCTATCTGTTCCCCGAAGCCTCGATCTTCTTCGCCCCGCTGTTCGTCGCGCTCGGCGCCATCGGCATCGTCTATGGCGGGATCGTCGCCGCGATGCAGAAGAACCTCAAGCGCCTGGTCGCCTACTCGTCGGTCTCCCACATGGGCTTTTGCATCATCGGGCTGTTAGCCCTCAACGTCGAGGGCATCGAGGGTGCCATCTTGCAGATGGTCAACCACGGCATCATCACCGGCGGGCTGTTCATCCTGCTCGGGTTCCTCTACACCCGTCGCCACACCTATGAGATGTCGTCGCTGCGAGGGATCCAGCGATCAGCCCCGGTCTTCGCCGGCATCTTCACCTTCGTGATGCTGGCATCGGTCGGCCTCCCGGGCCTGAGCGGCTTCATCGGCGAGTTCTTGTCACTTGTGGGCACGTTCCTCTACAACCACACCGCTGCGGTGATTGCCGCGACCGGCGCGATCTTCGCATCGCTGTACCTGCTGTGGGCATACCAGCGGGTGTTCCACGGGCTCCCCGACGAACCGAATGCGAGGTTCGTAGACCTCAACCTCAGCGAGAAGCTGGTCATGGCGCCACTCATCGGGCTGATCGTGCTTCTCGGGGTCTACCCCAAGCCGGTGCTGGAGCGCATCGAACCGTCGGTCAAGCTGACCATCGCGCACGTCCAAGAGCACGCACCACCAGGCTGGCACCCGGCTGGCAGCCAGGAGGGCCGTGACCTCTCCCCGGTCGCCGACTCAGGCCACGCGCACGGATCCGGCCCCGCGCCGACAGCCGGCGAGGGAGGTCATTGATGTTGGCCACCGCGTTGGCCAAGGCAACAAGGGGCCTTGACGTCATCTCCCTGGTCTTGCCCTCCCAAGCCGGAGGAGGATCACCGGTGCAGACCCTGCCAGTTGCACCGGTGGCTCCGCCGGCGACCGTGGTGCCGGGGACCGACCCCAGCGCTGTCAACACGATCGTCACACCTCCCATCGAATGGTCAGCCATCATGCCGATGGTCGTCCTGCTCGTCGGTGCTGTGCTGCTGCTCACCGTGGCCTCGCTGGTGCGGCGCCGGCCAAAGGGCATGTACATGGTGTGGACCGTGGTGACCGCGCTGGTAGCCA
>JAHFUU010000475.1 GCA_023264915.1 Microthrixaceae bacterium
ACCATCGCGGCTTGGTGATCGCGGTGTTGCTGTTGGAACAGCCGCAGCGCATCGCCGACCTCAGATGAGAGCTTGCCGGTGCCCAGCACCAGTGAGTACGCGGTGATCGCCGATGCCTCGACTGACTGCGAGGTGCGAAGCAGGTTCAGGTCAAGTCTCTGCGCCTCGTCTGCAGCCACCTGCGGGTCAAGGCTCGTCGTCGTCTTCGGGTCAGGGACCGTGCCTGATTGGGCGATCTGCTCCTTCTTCTTCGCGTCGGTGCAAGCCGCAAGCAGGGTTGCACCCGCAAGTGCGCCCCCCGCACCTAGCAACGCGCGCCTGGACGGGACGCCCAGCACAGCGGCCTTGTCGGCATTCGCTGCCCTCGAAGAGGGATCGAACACGCGGGCGAGGATCGAGCGGAAGGCTGGCATGAGCTCGTCGTGGTCGCGTCGGGAATCGGCAAGCTGCCTGCGAAGCTCGTCGCGGTTGATGTCCATGATCATGGGTCTCCTGGTCGTCTTCGCTTCAGCTCGTCGCGTACTGGGATGGGTCGAGCGCACCGTCGGTGCTCTGGCGGGCCGGGAGCCACTGCTCGCGTCGAAGATCGAGCGCTTGGCCCCACACGACTGCGTGCTGCCCCTCGACGGGGAGGATGGTCGCCACCGGTGCGGCCGTCGTGCCCTGCTCGATCGCGCCGAGTGCGAGCTCGTAGGTGGCCGCGGCACCTTCCTCCAGGTCATAGAGCACGCGCATGACCTCTTTGGCATCGGTAGATCGTGTGATCCTCGGTTCGAAGAGCTGCACGAGCTGGGAGTTGGCGACGTTGGGTGCCGCCTTGCCGGCGAGGGTGCCGAGCGCCGTCGCGTGATCGGCGTGGTGCAGCTCGAAGGTTCGGGCCACCTCGCCCGCCATCGTGTCAAGTCTGCCGGCATCGACTGCGGCCCTGTAGACGGCGACTGCGGCCAGCTCGAGACCCTGGGCGAACTGGATGATCGCCAGGTCTCCTGAGGTCAGGGATGCAGTGGTGCTCTCGGCGAAGGCCGCTGGAGTCAGGGACGCGAGCGACACCGTCGTGCTGGCGAAGGCGGCGACGGCACCGCCAGCGCCCACAGCCTTGAGGAACTGGCGCCTGTCGCCTGCCCGCCGCGCGTTGCCTGCACCAAGGTGTGCCTCGAACAGCTCGTCGTGGATTGTGCGCATGGTCTCGTGGTGTAGGTGATCGACCTGGTCGGTCATCTGGCGCAGCTCTCGATGGTCGATGCCCTGCTGATCCATTGGTGGTTTCCTCGATGGGTTCTCGTGTCCTGGCGGGCGATCTACTCATCTGTCGCGCCAGGACTGGTTTCGCCAGGGAGAATCCGAGTCGCTCAGAGGGCCTCCGCGCAAGTCAGGGAGCCTCCCCGGTCATGGATCCGGGTCATGGATCCGGGTCATGGATCCGGGTCATGGATCCGGGTCATGGATCCGGTAGCAGAGCCAGGTCGGACTCCGGGGTGACACAGGTCGTGCCGCAGAGGTCGCGGCACACGTCCCGGCACCGTGGTCGTGGCACCGTGGTCGTGGCACGCGGTCGTGGCCACGGGTCTGGCTGCGGTGGCGGCTGGCCATCTGGTCAGAAGTTGATGCTGGACAGGTCCGGGTACCACTGCTCGGACCGCCTCACTGCGTCGGCCCATCGTTCACGGTCCAGAAGCCTTGACGGCTCGATGGTCGTCGTCGGGGCCCAGGTGGCCTCCAGCTCGGACCAGCTTGACCATGTGCCTCGTGCCAGTCCGGCAAGGAACGCGGCTCCGAGGGTCGTGGCTTCGACGACGGGTGAGACCTCGACGACGTGCTGGCTGGCATCGGCCAGTGCCTGGACGAAGGTGGGGTTGCGGCTCATCCCGCCGTCGATGCGCAGAGCATGGATCTCGTGGCCAGCGTCGCGCTCAGCGGCCTCGACCAGGTCCGCGCCCCGCTGGGCCACACCTTCGAGGACGGCCCGCACGACGTGTGCTCGTCCTGTGCCGCGCGTGATTCCCAACAGGGCGCCGCGGGCGCCGTAGTCCCAGTGCGGCGTCCCGAGGCCGAGCAGAGCGGGGACATAGGTGACACCGTCGGTGGAGTCGACGAGCCGGGCGACATCGTGGGACTCGGCGGCGTTGGATATCAGGCCGAGGTCGTCGCGGAGCCATTCGACGTTGGTTCCGGCCGACAGCATCACTGCCTCGACTCCCCAGGTCACCTCTCCCGAGGTTCGCCACGCCACGATGGGGAACGTGCCGCCGTCGCCCCGTGTGGCGAAGCTGGGTCGTGTCGGTCCGATCACCGTATCGAGCATCCCACCGGTCCCGAAGGTGATCTTCGCCGGTCCCGGCGACACGCAACCCTGGCCCAACAGCGACGCCTGCTGGTCGCCGACGATGCCACAGATCGGAGGCTCACCCTCGATCGCTCTGGCCTCCGCGCAAGGCCCGCTTGAATCGACGATTTCCGGAAGCATGGATTCGGGGATACCGAGCTTGTCGAGCACGCCGGCGTCCCAGGCCCCCGCGCCTTCGACGATCATGCCGGTGACGGCGGCGTTCGAGGGATCGGTGACATGGGAGGAGCCCTCAGAGAGAACCCAAGCGATCCAGGTGTCGACCGTTCCGAAGCACAGGTCGCGCTCGCGGTTGGGGTCGTGGGTGTCGAGGAGGTGCTTGACCTTGGTGGCCGCGAGGTTGGGTTCAAGCCTGAGGCCCTCGGCTTGGAGCACGAGGCAGTCACCAACTGTCCGCAGGTCCTGCCAGCCGATCCCCGGACCGACCGGGCGACCCGTCGCCCGGTCCCACAGGATCGTCGAGGCGCGCTGGTTGGCGATGCCGACCGCGGACACCGGACCGGCCTCGGACACGACGCGCTGCGCGAGATCCAGAGCTACCTCGGCCATCTCCAAGGCGTCGAACTCGACCAGACCGGGCTCCGGCGACTCGGGTAGCAGTTCGCTGTAGTGCTCGTGAGAGATCGTCGCATCCGGGTTGACGGCCGCGGCACGCAGGCCCGAGGTCCCGACGTCAACTACGAGAATCGTCATGATGCTGACCTCCCGTGGTCTCTGAGAGCGAGGTTGC
>JAHFUU010000476.1 GCA_023264915.1 Microthrixaceae bacterium
ATCAGGTACCACCCTGCCCACCAGCCCGACGACGAGGCACGAGAGCTTGCCGAGTGGAGGACGCACGAGCTCAACGAAGCATGGTCGACGCTTCGAAGCCCAGCCGCACGGGCGGCCTATGACGCCACCTTGCGTGGCGAGCTCGACATGGCTCGGACAGACCCATCCCCTCTGGCCGCGCATGCGCAGCGATCGCCGAGCCGGAGCTCGCATCCAGGGGGTGCGGCATGGTTCGCTGATCCCGAGGTCGCCGAGGTCGCCGACGTCGAGCCCGTCGACGACGAGGCCGTGCCCGCACCCCGGACAAGGTGGCGCCGCTGGCACCTGGGCCCTCTCGCGGTCGGTGCAGCCGTGATGGCAGTGCTGCTGGTGCTGCTCGCGCGCACGAACAACCTCGACGACCGGCCGAGCGTCGTGCAGACCCGCGAGCGTTACGCCCCGGGGTCCTGCGTGATCGTGTCGGCCGGTACCAACGGCGACCCGCAGGTGAGCGAGGCACCTTGTGGCGCAGCCAACAGCCGCAAGGTGGCCAGCAAGATCGAGTTCCCCAAGTCCTGTCCCTCACAGACAGTCAACGTGGTGCTCGTCCCGAACCAGATGTCGCTCTGCCTGTATCGCTGAGCCAGCGTGCTCGGCGGGCGTGGCGTGCAACAGCTGGGGGCGCTGCCCGGTGGCCGCATCGGGGCTGACGGGTGAGTCCGGGCGTCGCGCACGCCGATATAAGGTTCTCAGATGCCTGCTGACAGAGCCCGACGTGCCCGCTGCGTCGCCTCGTTGGTGCTGGTGGCAATGCTCATGATGGTCGCAGCGGTAGCCGGTTGTGGGGCCAAGAACGACACTGCCGAGACCGTCGAGACCGAGGTCGGGCGCCGTGCGGTTCCCTACACCAGGCGCACGGTCACGACGGTGCCCTCGACGCCGGGTTCGCTGAAGGACTACCGCGAGCGGCTCCTCGAGGGTTCAGGTATCGGCGCACCCGATCCGCCGGAGGTCTTTGGCGCGACGACACGTTCCACCGCGCGGGCCAGCTCGACCACCACCACCAGATCGCCGGGCGCATCGCCCTCGAGCTCGGTGCTCGGCCCGCCCACCCCGGGGGCATGCAAGCAGTACGGGCAGTTGCTCCAGCTCGTCGATGACATGTTGAAGCTGGTGGACGTGAATGACCCAGCGGCCACCGCGGCCGCGATGGCCCCGGTGGTCTCGGCCAGTCGGGACGGTCTCCAGCAGCTCGTCGACAGCCCGTACCCCGAGGTTGCGGGCGAAACGGTGGCGATCGTGAACTGGCTCTCGAACAAGGCCCGAAACGGTGTCACCGACGACGCAGGCTTCGAGACGGCGGTCAACTCCCTCCGCGGTTGGTACGCCGCGAAGTGCTGAACTGAACCGATGGCGAGCATTCGGCGCGATCCACCGACGCCCAGGCCGTCACCCGAGTCGCCCGAGTCGCCCGAGTCGCCCGAGTCGCCCGGGTCGCCCGAGTCGGGCTCACCGCTCGTGATAGTCGGGGCAGGTGGGCACGGCCGCGAGACGCTTGACTTAGTCGAAGCCATCAACGCTCTCACCCAGACCTTCGACGTCGTCGGCTTCGTCGGCTCGAGCGGCGACACCGAGCTACTCTCGCGCCGGCGGCTCAGGTTGCTCGGTGACATCGACCAGCTGTCCCGCATCGAAGCCGACTATGCGTTGGGTATCGGGATGCCCGGGCCCCGCAGGCGCGTGCACGACCAGCTCCGGGCGCTGGGCCGGCAGGCGGTGAGGCTGGTGCACCCGCTCGCATCGGTCGGGGCCGACAACCGCCTGGGCGACGGGGTGATCCTCGCTGCTGGCGCCAGGGTGACCACCAACGTCACGCTGGGCTGCCATACCCATCTCAACCTCAACGCGGTCGTGTCCCATGACTGTGAGATAGGTGACTTCGTGACCTTGAGCCCGGGCGCGATCGTCAACGGTGACGTGCAGATCGAAGACGACGTGTTCTTGGGGACCGGTGCCATCGTCACGCCCCAGCTGAGGATCGGCCGCGGTGCTGTGGTCGGTGCAGGTGCGGTGGTCCTGTCCGATGTGCCCCCCGGGGCGACAGCCAAGGGCGTGCCTGCCCGCTGGTGACCGGCGTTCCCGCCCGTTGGCGACCGGCGTTCCCGCGCCCTGGTCACCGCCGTGCCCGGCGCTGGTGACCGGTGTGCCCGAAGCGGTGCCTTCTCAGGGGCTTGGACGCCGCGCGGCGTTCGTGTGAGCCCCTGGCCGCTCGGATGCGACCTTGTGGTAGAGCCGTTCGAGGTGCTCTGTCGTCTCGGCGATGTCGAAGTGCCGCGCCCGCTCAGAGGCTGCGACAGACATCGCGGCTCGCCGGCTCGGGTCTGTCACGAGTGCGATGTAGGCATCCGCGAGCAGATCCGGTCGTTGGGGTGGCACCAGGAGGGCCTCGGACCCGTGCGCCACTGCCTGGGCGATGCCACCCACATGGGTTGCCACGACCGGCTGGCCGAGCGCGAGAGCATCCATCAGTGACACGGGCAGGCCTTCGTGCATCGAGGACAGGGTGAATATGTCAAAGGCTGACATGGCCCGCACGGCATCTTGCCGGTAGCCGAGGATCAAGAACCTGTCTCCCAAGCCGAGCTGGCGGTGCCGAGCGCGGATGTCTGCATCGAGGGGACCCTGGCCCACCGAGACGAAGCGCAGCGGCACCGGGCTGTTGCCGAGCGCGACCCGGGCAGCCTCGAGCAGCGTCGGGTAGTCCTTCTCCTTGCGGAAGTTCGCGACGATGCCCACCACGACCTCGTCCGCGCCGATGCCGAGCTCGTGGCGAACCTCGTCGCGGTGGGCGATGCTGGCCCGGACCTCGTCGAGCACGATCCCGTGCACCAGTGTCTCGATGCCTGACCGCCGGGTCTCGGGGATCGTCGCGATCACGTAGTCAGAGACGGCGACCTGAGCGTCATCGAGCGGGTAGGTGAGCCGGTTCGCGATCCGCGTGAAGCGGTTGTGCCGGGGCCAGCGGTTGTGCTCCGTGTAGACGAGGGCCGGGCGCTTGCTGCGTGGCAGGGTTCGCGTGACCAGCCGCGTCGCC
>JAHFUU010000477.1 GCA_023264915.1 Microthrixaceae bacterium
GCGCCGTCAGGACCGGGTCGTCAGCCCGGGTCCGGATCACGTATCCGGCCTGCACCAGGCTCGCGATGTCAGCCTGGTTGGTACCCGTCGGATCGTTCATCTTGAGGAACGCTGCGTCGGGTTGGCCCGCCGATGAGGGGGTGAAGGCAACTCGTCCCTCGAGGCTCAGATGGCCCTCGCGGTAGGTGTCACGCTTGTTGTCGAGCAGGAACATCGTCTGGCCACGAACGCTGTCGACGAGTGGCCACCCGTCGTTGAGCACTGCTTCCTCGAGGGTTGTACGGCTTCCCCGAACGTCGTCGGGAACGAGCAACCGGTCGTCGGGGAAGATCGAGCGGATCTCGGTGTCCATCGCATCGAACAGAGTCGGATCGACGAAGAGGGGATCCGGTGGGCCCGGCACCTCTGGGGTGTCCTTGACCTCCAGGAGGATGGCGAGAGGCATGTGCAAAGGGTTGGCATCGCTCCAGGCCTTCACCTGCTGGAGGCAGAGGACAAGCGTCTCGCACGTGCTCCGATCGTCGAACCCCTCGATGTGGAACACCTTGAAGCCCTTGGTGCCGATCGGGCGCCACAGGTCGCCGTTGGGATCGGCATACACGTCGAGCTCGATCTGGCGAACACCTTCGTTGCTGAACTGCTCTTGCAGCGGCGGGTGGGTGTAGGCCAGCTGGATCGCGGTCGGATCCAGCCCGACGAGGATCGCGAGCAGGTCCGGTGGAGGTTCGATGTGGTAGCTGTTGTGGCTGCCGATCACCTGGAACTGGTTGAGCCTCACCCCTGAGGGAAGGGCCGCCCGCGCTGGCCCGACGCTGGCGGCCGCGATCGCCATGACGGCGGCCGCCGCACCCAGCAACGCCGGCAACCCTCGGCGGGGAAGGTGACTCTTGGGGGAACGCGGGTCTCTCATCGGGCCTTGACGGTATCAGGCACCGTGAAGGCGTCCGCGGCGGCACCCAGCTCGGCAAGCGCGAGGTGCAGGCCCTTCGCTATCAGGTCGGGATGCGGGACGGCCTCGCGACATCCGAGAATCCCCACGTCCAACCGGTCCCCGTAGCTCCAGAAGGTCACGTTCAGACCGACGCCCTCCAGCACCGGGCCAACCGAGAACAGGTGCTCGAGGCGGGCCGCCGCCACCGTCAGAGGGCGCCTCGGGCCGGGCACGTTTGACACTACGACGTTTATCGGGGGCGGGAGCTGATCAGCGACACGTAACCGCGACCAGCGTCGAACCAACCAGGCATAGGGGCGAGGCGGTGTGTACTGGACCCACTGTCGCAAGGTGTCGACTCCGAGCAGGGCCTGCATCTTCTTGGCCTCGACTGTCACGTCGTGTATCGCGCGGAGCCTGCGAACGGGATCATCCTCGTCGGTGGCCAGAGTGGTGATCAGGTTCGAGACCTTGTTGCCGGCGAGGCGAGGCTCGTCGCCTGGCTGGTCAGCCGATATCGGGACGCCTGCCAGAAGCGCGCGTTCAGGCAGCTCGCCGCGCGCGGACAGGTACGACCTGAGAGCGCCCGCGCACAGAGCCAGAACGACATCGTTGAGAGTCGTGCCGAACGCGGACTTGATCCGCTTGACCTCACCCAACGGCAGGCTGGTGCTGGCAAAGGAGCGGTGCGGGGTGAGCGCTCCGTTGAAGGACGTCCTCGGTGCGTCGATCACGGGTTTGGGCGTGGCGATCCCTGAGCGGATGAGATGACCGACCACAGCGATGAGGTTGCCGACCGTCCGAACAACCAGCGACGGCAGGGACCCGATCTGGCGGGTGTGATCGACAAGAGCGTCAGCCAGCAGCCAGAGCGAGCTGGGCTGAGACTCGGGATGCCATGGGGCATGCCGGGCGCGGTGGCGATCTGGGCCACCCGAGGGCTCGTCCAGATCTCCATCGCTCATCACGTTGGCCAGCAGGGCGGCCGCGGCGACGCCGTCCGCGACACAGTGGTGGACCTTGACGATCACGCCGACCTTGCCGTCGGCGAGGCCCTCGCAGACGTGCATCTCCCACAGAGGGCGGCGGCGGTCCAGGGGTCGGCTGGCGACATCAGCCACAACCGCGTCCAGCTCGCCCGGACCGCCAGGGGAAGGCACGATCACCCGACGGACATGGAACTCGATGTCCAGATCCGGGTCATCGATCCACAACGGATGGTGAAAGCCAAAAGGGACCTCGACCAGGCGGCGGCGGAGGGGCGGCAGACGGTCGAGCCGCTTGGACACCTGCTCGCGGACGAACTCGATCGGCAGCTCCGCGCCAAGAGGACGACCACCTGCGGCCAGGGCAGCGGCAGGATCCTCGGTGGGATGGAGCACGACCACCTTGATGGTGTGCATGTGAAGGGTCGGGGTCTCCATGTAGAGGAATCCCGCGTCCATTCCCGACAACCGCTCCATGGCGACGAGCGTAGGCACCTTCAGGTGTGGCCCGCATGAGCGCGGCACCTCACCCTTTCTTGGGTGTGCCCTGCGGCAAGGGTACGATCAAGGGCGGTCGGCATCTCGCCGTTCCCAGGAGGAACAAGTGCAGCGCCTTTCCGGCATGGATGCGTCCTTCCTCTACCTGGAGACGCCCACTCATCACATGCACGTCTGCGGCGTGCTGATGCTTGATCCCTCGACGATGTCAGGGGGATACGCCTTCGACTCGATCAAGGCGCTGTTCGAGAAGCGCCTACACGTGATGCCCCTGCTGCGCCGCCGTGCCGTCGAGGTGCCCTTCGGAATCGACCATCCGGTGTGGATCGAAGATCCCGACTTCGACATGGACCGCCACCTGAAGCGGGTGACCCTGCACCCGCCCGGCTCACGCAGGGAGCTCGCCGACCTCATAGGTGAGATCGCGAGCCGGCCCCTCGACCGGACCCGGCCTCTGTGGGAGACCGATGTCATCGAGGGCCTCGACGACGGCAACGTCGCCCTCGTGACCAAGATGCACCACGCCTGCATCGACGGTGTCAGCGGCGGCGACTTCATGACCCAGATTCTCGACGTCAAGCCTGACGCGGAAGGCCCGCCGCCGCCGGAGGAGCCATGGGTCCCCGACGCGATCCCGTCTGAGCTGGGACTGTCCATC
>JAHFUU010000478.1 GCA_023264915.1 Microthrixaceae bacterium
CTCCGTGCGAGGTATGAGCCGAGGGTGAGCCCGTTGTGGCCCGCGCCGATGATGATGACGTCATACTCGCTACGCACTCGCCGCCTCCGTTCGGGCTTCGCTGTGGGGGGCATCGCCCGATGGCCACTCGCCGCGGACCCCCATCAGTAGGACCTGCCGTTTCCGATGGGGCTGGCGAGGCCGAGGTCCTCAGCGATCGCCTTGTAGGCGTTGTAGCCGCAGGCTGCGTGCACGCCACCACCCGGATAGGAAGAGGGCCCGCACAGGTACAGCGCATCGACCTCGGTTCGGTAGTTCGAAGCTTCGGGGAAGGGCCGGTTGGCGCCCAGCTGGTCGGGGGCGAACTCGCCGTTGGAGAAGTCACCCTCGAGCATCATGTTCTTGCGCTCCATCTGGTCAGGCGTGTACAGCCGCTCGGCGATGACGTTGTCATCGGTCATGTTGGGAGCCGCCTCACGCCACTGCTCGAGGAAGCGTTGGTTGAAGGTCGCCCGGACCTCGGACCACTCGGCCGCGCTCAGGGCGCTTGCTGGTGGGAAGAAGTACCAACCGGTCGCCGAGTGCCTGCCTGGGGGCGCCTGCGAGGTGTCCCAAAGGGAGTTGACCCAGGTGCCCGCGGCCGGCTTGGGAAGCCTGCCGATGTACGCGTCGCGGATGTAGCGTGCCATGTCGTCCTGGCCCTCGAAGCCGACCACGGTGTAGAAGCACCGGTCGATGTCGGGATCGAAGCGAGCGGACTTGTATGCCGGAGCCTCGTGCAAGCAGAACATCGGGGTGCCCAGCACGTGGCTCGGTCCGTAGCGGTAGGCCTTGGCACGCTTGACCCATGTGTCGCTGAGGTTCTCCTCACCGACCATCCCGAGCAGGGTCTGCCGGAGGTCTGCATTCGATGCAACGACCTTCTCGGCCCGAATCACCTCGCCTCCTCGCACCTCCACACCCACGGCGCGCCCTTCCTCGACGACGATGCCTTCGACCATGGTGTTCTCGATCAGGTCGACGCCTTCGCGATAGCACGCCTGCGTCATGGCCTTTGCGAGGGTGTGAGTCCCGCCGAGGGCGAGCTTCCAGTTGCCCGAGGTCCACATGATGAAGGTCAGGAACGAGGCCGCCGTGCCGCTCGTGTCGATCGGAAACCCCCACTCGACCGATATCCGGTACATGAGCGCACGGAGCTCGCTGGTCTCGAACAGCTCGTCGATCAGCGCCTTGGGCGTCTTGGTGGCGAAGTGCGGGGGGATTCCCAGATCGGCAAAGACGACGGCCAGCAGGTCGCCCTGGCCGCGGTCGGCTACAGCAGACGGTGGGTTGTACAGGCCGACCGCGAGCAGCTCCTCGAACTGCATCGCCCTCTTCTTGAGCTCGACGTAGGTGTCGGCATCGGCCTTGGAGTACCGGGCGATGCTGGCATGGGTGCGGTCGAGCATGTCCGGCCTGTGAAGGATCAGCGGGGGTCGGCCGTCGGCGAACGCCATGCCGGCTTGCGCCTCTGGCATGACGGTCCTGAGGCCGATGTCCTCGAGACCGAAGTCCGAGACCATCGGCATGATGTCGAAGAACTCCATGTACTGGGCATGGAGGTTGAACCGGTGCCCGGGAACGAGCGGCTCTTCGGTGTTCACGCCGCCGCCTTCCTCATGGCGCCGCTCGACCACAGCAGTGCGCAATCCTCCGCGCTGGAGATAGGCGGCCAGGCAGAGCCCGTTGTGCCCCGCCCCGATCACTATGGCGTCATACACCCGAGCGCTCATGGCACCGCCCTTCCTCGAGTGGGGCTCCGGGCACCAGAGCCCTCGCCCGGTCCGATCTCACACCGAGGCATCTGGGTCGGGCGGGAGCCGCTTCCTCACCCCAGAGACGCGGCATCGCGGGGTCCCCATCCGCCGCGCCGGCCACGTCTTCGTGCTCGTCTTCCATCGACTCCCCTCCATCGAGCGGCCACTCGGTGCCCCCGCCGTCAGTGCACCCTCGACGCCCGGCTGATAACTCGCACTATTATCGCTATGTTTGCTAGGAATGTGAAGCAAAAGTTGGGGGCTCTCGTCACGTCCCTCGCAGGCGCTGGATCAGCTCCAAAGTGGATGCCACAGCCCTCCGCAGCCGCGCGCTACGCCGCGGGTTCAGCGTCGGTGGCTCGCTCTGCCTTGCGGACCTTCGGGCACATGACACGAGCCTCTCGGTCGCATCGCACGCATATCCACCTGTCTGATCCGGGAGGCCTCCACAGCGAGTTGCCGCACCCGTCACAACGCCTGCGACCCTCGCTGCAAGCCCACGAGTCATAGCGGTTCGCCGACAGCGGGCACCCTCTGCCCCAGCACCGCGCCCAGGTCGGGTCGCAGTAGATCACGTGCTCAGGGCACACGATCGCGCACATCCCGCAGTCGTTGCAGTCCAGGCCCACGACTGAGTACCGGCCGTTGAACACATGTATCGCGCCGCGAGGACAGGCGCGCACGCACATGTCGCATCCGGTGCAACCCGGGCCGATCGCGAAGCTCACGCCTCGTCCCCACCCTGCGGGCCGGAGGCCGACGCCAACCCGACCACCACGTGAACCCGGCCGCCTGCCTGGGTTTGCCGGGGGCGCCCACCGCACCGCTTCGGAGACGGTGAACCGGGCCGGGCGCGCCTGGTTGCACAGAGCCCCCCGCGAAGTGTGGTTTCGAGCTTCACCTGACCGATCGCCTCGTGGGACCGTGAACGAGTTCCCGCCTCGAGCTGGGGTCCGCTGTCGGTGCTCAGCATAAAGCCGCACGGCCCCGATGTCCCGCGTTCGGAGCCTCCTGACCGCCTCATGAGACCGATGACACACCTCCGTCCAGGGCGTTGGGGGCGCAGCCCCCTTGGGAACCGGCGGCGCGACGGTTGAACCACGTGAAGCGCGCGTCAAGTTCAACCACTCAAGGAGCCGGTTCCACCTCGACGCGGTAGAGGCGGTCGGACTGCTGGGGTTGCCACTGGAGGTCTGAGTAACCGAGGTGGCCGTAGCCGCCCGCGAAGTGGAGCCACTTGACCATGCCGGGCTCGATACGGGTCACGTCGCCCCAGTTCGGGAACAGGTACTG
>JAHFUU010000479.1 GCA_023264915.1 Microthrixaceae bacterium
GAGTTCGGTGGGCTGATGCGAATGGAGGGCCGCGAGCTGTTCCGGAGGGCCGTGCGCGCCTTGGTCGACTCGGCGTCGCTGGCCCTGGAGAGGGCCGGGCTGTCGATCGACGACATCCATCTCGTGATCCCCCATCAGGCCAACATCCGCATCATCGAGTCTGCTTGCCAACGACTCGGCGTACCCATGGACCGCACGGTGAACGTGCTCGAGACCACGGGCAACACATCGGCGGCATCGATCCCGCTGGGCCTCGTCGAAGGCATCCAGAGTGGTCGACTCAACGATGGCGACCTCGTGTTGCTGGTTGGTTTCGGGGCTGGTATGAGCTGGGCGTCGGCCGTGCTTCGTTGGGGCTCGATCGGAGACAAAGCTTGAACACGCGGGTTGTGATCCCACAAGAACCCGATGCTGGTGCTTCGGGCCGCGTAGCGCTCGTCACCGGCGGCGCGCGAGGCATCGGGCTCGCTTGTGCGCGCCAACTGGCCCATGCCGGCTACAAGGTTGCGATCACCTATCGGAGCACTGCACCACCCGCGGACCTACCGCCCGGCATTCTCGCCGTCAGCTGTGACGTCACGAGCTCTGAACAGGTCGACAAGGCGTTCACCGCGATCGAAGAGGCTCTGGGACCCGTCGAGATCCTCGTGTCAAACGCCGGGATCACCAAGGACACGCTCGTGCTCCGCATGGGTGACGACGACTTCGATTCAGTGCTCGAGGCCAACCTCTCAGGAGGCTTTCGCGTTGCCAGGCGAGCGGTCCAGAAGATGATGAGAGCGCGCTGGGGGCGGATCGTGTTCATCTCGTCTGTCGTCGGCGCCACGGGACAAGCTGGTCAAGCAAACTACGCCGCATCCAAAGCCGGCCTGGTCGGGTTGGCTCGGTCGCTCGCTCGCGAGTTTGCGTCACGCAAGATCACGGTCAACGTAGTGGCGCCTGGGCCGATCGCGACCGACATGCTCGACCAGCTGAACGAGGACCGTCAACTGGCGATCACGTCGGCCGTCCCGCTCGGGCGCCTTGGCGAGCCCGACGAAGTAGCAGCGGCGATCCGCTTCCTCGTGTCTGAAGACGCGGGGTACGTCACCGGTGCCGTGATACCTGTTGACGGCGGCTTGGGGATGGGTGCCTGGTGAAGAAGCACCAGGCAGCCTCCTGTCCCGAACCCGCGCACCCGGAGACACAGGTTGACGGGAGCGACGTGGATCGACTCGGATCTTAGGAACCATGCCTCGGCGGAGACCTGGAGACAACCAAACCAGCGGTGCCGGTGCGCCGGCACCTCAGAAACGGAGACACTGTGAGTGACGACATTCTCGATCGGTTCCGCAAATGCGCCGTTGAGGTCTTGTCAGTCGACGCTGACCAGATCACGCCAACTGCCAAGTTCGGCGACGACCTGGACGCTGACAGCCTCGACCTCGTCGAGCTCGTCATGGCTCTGGAGGAAGAGTTCGACATCAGCGTTGACGAGTCCGAACTGGAAGGCATCGAGACAGTTCAACAAGCCATAGATCTGGTGAAGTCCAAGCTATGAGCCGAAGGCGAGTGGCGGTGACGGGTGCGGGTGTGGTCGCTTGCTGCGGCGTGGGCAAGGACGCCTTCTGGGACGGGCTCTCGTGTGAGCCTCCTGACGGCGAGACGCTGCCTGTCATCGACTTCGATCCCTCGCCCTACTACGCCAACCCCAAAGAGATCCGCCGGGCTGACAGGTTCCAGCAGTTTGCCGCAGCGGCCGCCTCGGAGGCTCTGGAACAGTCAGGTCAACCGGCAGCTGACCCCCTTCGCTCAGGTGTCATGCTCGGAACTGGGATCGGGGGTCTCATCACCATCGAAGAGCAAAGCCAGATCCAGCGCGAGAAGGGCTCGCGACGCGTATCGCCCTTTCTCATCCCGATGGTGATGGGCAACGCTCCGGCGGCGGCGATATCGATGCGTTTCGGTTTCCAGGGTCCATGCGAAACTGTCACGACGGCTTGTGCCACCGGTACCCACGCCATAGCCAATGCTGCCCGATTGATCACCTCGGGACGCTGCGACGCGATGATCGCTGGCAGCACCGAGGCAGCGATGACAGCGACGGCGGTAGCGGGGTTCCGCAACATGACCGCGCTGTCCTCGTCGGGACGGTCCCGACCATTTGACGCCCGACGTGACGGTTTCGTGATGTCAGAGGGCTCTGGGGTCCTGGTGCTCGAGGAATGGACCCAGGCAACCCAGCGTGGCGCGACGATCCTCGCGGAGGTGCTGGGCGGAGCATCGACCGCT
Source organism: Microthrixaceae bacterium (assembly GCA_023264915.1). Lineage (GTDB taxonomy): Bacteria > Actinomycetota > Acidimicrobiia > Acidimicrobiales > Acidimicrobilacustridaceae > JACPNV01. The sequence goes on from JAHFUU010000479.1 coordinate 2,272, forward strand.
GACGCGCATCACATCACCGCACCCTCCCCGGGTGGTGTCGGCGCGATCGCCTGCATGCAACTCGCCCTTGAGGAGGCAGAGCTGAGCCCTTCTGACATCATCCACATCAACGCCCACGGCACCTCGACGCCGCTCAACGATGCCGCAGAGGCCGACGCCATCTGCAAGCTCTTCGGCACGCCGGGGCCAGCTGTCACTTCGATAAAGGGCGTCACCGGCCACGGCTTGGGCGCGGCCGGGTCCATCGAGGCAGTTGCTGTGGTCCTCGCCATGGAGCACCGTCTGATTCCGCCAACCGTGGGCCATGAGCAACGCGACCCAGAGATGGGCGAGATCGACCTGGTGACCGGTGAGCCGAGACCTTGGGAGCCAGGGCCCACGATGTCAAACAGCTTCGGGTTCGGTGGGCACAACGGCTGCCTTGTTCTGGCACCTGCGGGCTGACACCGGGACTCGCCGCTGACCGATGCTCAGGCCGGCCCCTGCTGGTCCTCCAAGAAGCCGACTCGCGCGCTGGCTGCTGCTCGGACCACATGGACAGCCCCGCGCGCCGAAAGACCCAGGTACCGTGACCCGGTCTCCTCGAGCGGTCTCCTGCCTTCTGACTCGATCGAGGCCCCGTCAGCCCTGACTGGAATCCACGAAGACGAACAGCAGATCGGCTTCGCACGCGACCTCGCCATCGACGCTTGCCCGCCCGTGACCCCTGCCGGCCCGGGCCGACATGTGCCCGAGCTCGACCTCCAGATCCAGGCGATCACCAGGAACTACCTGTCGCCGGAACCGCACCCGGT
>JAHFUU010000480.1 GCA_023264915.1 Microthrixaceae bacterium
GAGAACCACAAGGGGTGCACCTGCTGCGGCCAAGCCGGTCGCGGTGACCGATGCGGCGAGGCTGGCTCCGGCCATGCCGCGCAGCGCCCGGCGTACCAAGGGCAGGCTCACCAGGTCGATGGCACGGGCGAGTGTTGCGAGCCGTAGCGCCCGCGCGATCAGCCCGAGTGTCGCAGTGGTGAGTATGTAGTAGCCAAGGACGATCGCGACGACGCGCAGGAGGCTGAAGCAGCCCACCAACGGATCGGTCTCGACGACGAACCGCCAAGCGTCGGCGAACGGTGGCAGGGGCGGGATCGCTCCCTCGAGTCTGTGCAGCACCAACAGGGCACAGCTGGCGAACAGGTACAAGAGCGCGAGGGACCGCAGCGAACCAGGTTCGTCGGGCGGACTGCCGGTGCCGGAGCGCAGGTTGCCAGAGGGCCTCGCGCCGCCCTCCCTGCGGTGCGCCCCCATGCCGGAGCCCGAGCGGGCGCGGTGTTCTCTGACAGGGGACCGCCTGGTCGGGGTGGGCGAACCCTGAACCCTGCCAGCGGATGCTCTGCTCATCTGCTCACCTCGGCCAGGGGCAGGACCTGGGTGACCTTGCCGTCGGGGGAGCGTGCCAGCAACGAGGGGCATCCCCGCGAATCAAGTGCAGGCCCGGTCTCGAGGGATGAGCCCGGATCTGCGGTTGCCAACCGGCGCGCGGTGACTTCGGAGCCAGGTGCCGCCCAGGTTCCGAACACGAAGACCTCACCGGTCCCAGACCGGACCACCGCCGGGACCGGGCTGGCATCACACGCCCAGTCACCCACGATCACCTCGTCCCCGGCCGAACCGATCTCGAAGCGCTGCCCGGCCCTGTCCAGGACACCGTCTACGAGGGGAGTCGAGCGGGCACATGTGCCAGCAGAGCTAGCGGCCTCGGGTGGCTTCTCGACCCTCGTGCAGGTGGCCTTGCTCGCAGGGCTGGGTGGGTCACCGCCTTCCTGGGCGGTGCTGCCGCTGGTGGCGGGCTTGGATCCATCTTCGGGCTGAACCGGGGTGCCAGTCGGATCGCTGGCCTGTGGGGCCGAAGGTGGTCGGGGCATGCCAGCACCGGATCGAGGCCCGGGCGGAGCTGAGGCTTCGGCGAGGTTGGGTCGTTCACCGTGCCAGCTGCCCGCCAGCGCGAAGGCGACCGCCGCGATCACGACGGCAGCGGCAGCAGCGGGCCATCCTCGGCGCGGGTCGACACGGCCACGGGAGCGCTCGTCCGATCGGTCGAGCGCGAGGTGGCTTGCCTGCCGGTGCGCGGTCGAGGCGGCACGCTCGCTCGCAGGCTCGGTGCCGGCTGGATCGGTCAACCCCCCGAGGCGATGCACCCGGCGAAGCTTGGCCTCGAGATCGCCTCTGTGTGCCGGACCTCGCCCGTTGACGAGTGGCGCATCGATGAGAGAGGAGCCAACTCTCAGCTCGGCGGGCGGGATGAGCACAGCTGAAGGCTCGACTGCGCGGATCGCTGCGGCCAAGGACCGAGCCGAGGGTCGCAGCGACGGATCATCGACCGTTGCCTGGTCCGCGAGGTTCAACAGTGCTCGCCGCGCGTAGGAGCGGCTTCGTGAGCGTCTGGCGATCCGGCGCTCGGGGATCGGGTCTGGCTCGGTGTCGGTGCCCACCACGTGTTGCAGCAGCAATCCGAGGCCCGGCAGGTCGTCGGCGGGACGGACACGTCGGGACGACTCGTCGGCGGGGTCAAGGGGTGCTCCGGCGAGATCAGCGCGCGCGAAGCCGGTCAGGACCGGAAGGCCATCGCGGTCGATGAGGACATGGGAAGCCTCGATGCGGCCGTGGACGACGCCAATCGAGTGAAGGTCAGCGACGGTCTCTGCGGTGGCAGCAACCAGGCCGCAAGCGTGAGCCACATCGCGCCTTGCCAGCGTGGCCAACGAATGCGCACCCACGTAGCTGAGACGCATCGAGGCTCTGGGCGCTGCCTCGGTCTGTTTGGGGCTGGAGCCATCTGCCTGCGCGCAACCGTCGCCCTCGACCTCACGGGCGATGCCGGGGTCGCCCGTGAGGTCGCTGTCGCCAGTGGAATCCTCGAAGCCCAACAGCTCGACGACGCCGGGGTGCTGGGAAAGGGTCAGCATCCGGGCCTCGCGGCGCAGCCGGGCGACATCTGCCTCACCCGTGGCAACCTTGCGGACCACCGCGGTGCCAGACGCCGATCGCTCGATGGATGTCGAGATGCTCACAGCGGTCGAGCTGGCTCGTGCGAGCTGCCAGCGGGCGACAGACGTTGCTCGACCCCGGCACGAAGGTTTGGAGATGAATGAGATACAGCCACAAGTGCTGAAGCTAGCTCAGCCAGAACAACATGTAAAGATAGGAGGATCATCGAAGCTAGCTGGAATGCTCTCTGGGAGGGTGCGAGTGGGGGAGGGCGCTACGGGAGGGCGGTACGGAAGGGCGGGCGTGCAGGTGCGCGTGCGGGTGGGCCCGAATGCAGGTGCGGGTGAGGGGGTGGGCCTGTGGTGCGGGTGCCCCGGCCAAAGGACGCGCAGCGTTGGGAGTGGCCGGCGCATCCTCCGGTGTAGGTTCACCTGGGTGCGACCGGTGAACTGCCTGACTGTGTCCGGCGAGCTGAAGCTCGGCGAGCGCAGCTATGACATAACGACCCGGCCCGTCATCATGGGGATCTTGAACCGCACGCCGGACTCGTTCTATGACCGGGGCGCGTACTGGGACTTCGAGGCCTTCCTGGGCAGGGCTCAGCAGCTCGTCGACGACGGCGCAGACGTGCTCGACATCGGCGGCGTCAAGGCTGGTCCGGGTGATCATGTGAGTGAGCAGGACGAGCTCGACCGGGTCGTCCCCGCAGTCGAGGCTCTCCACGCCGGTTTCGACCTGCCGCTGTCGGTGGACACCTGGCGGGCGACGGTGGCGAGAGCCTGCTTCGATGCAGGCGCGGTCGTGGGCAACGACATCAGCGGATTCGCAGACGAGATGTACCTGCCGGTGTGTGCGGCAGCTGGCGCTTCTGCGGTGGCAACCCACATCCGGCTGGCACCGCGGGGTCCAGACCCCGAACCGCACTAT
>JAHFUU010000481.1 GCA_023264915.1 Microthrixaceae bacterium
ACCCGTGAGAGGTTGAGCGACGGCAGGACCGCCGTCGTGGGTGGCCCCGGCTTCACGTGCGCCGGTCTGGGCGGTTCTTGCCACTCGCCGCCCCCGTCGTTGCTTTCGCGCTTCAGCTGGCGCGTCGAATGCACCGAAGTCGAACAAGGCCTTGGGTGGGGGTTCGCCGGTCGATTGCCGGTCTTGGACAGGATCAGCGGGGCCATCGCCGGCCGACATCATCGCCACCGCCGGCGGGATCGGGGCGCTGAGATGATCCCGCGGAGCCGAGCTCCGCCTTCGGGGCGCGGAGAGCGCATCGATGTGACCATGGCCGACTTGACTGTAGTGGTGGCACCACCAGGCTCTCCCGCGGGCGCGAGCGGGCGGCCGTGTGGGCCAGCGGACCAGCTGGCACGTGCCGGGCCGGGTGCAGCCCCTCAGGCCTTGCCAGCGGCCTTCTTCAGCTCCTCGAGGGACAGGTGCAGGCCATCTGCGATCATGTCGATGTCTGGAAGCAGGTCAGGGCAAGCGTTCAGACCGAAGTCCAGGCTGTCCATGTAGGACATGACGGTCATGTTCAACCCACCACCGTCGAAGATGGGTCCTATCGGGTAGGCGGCCACGAGGCGGGCACCGCCGACATAGAGGGGGAACGGCGGACCGGGCACGTTGGAGATCGTCACGTTGAACAAGGGCCGGTGACGGTCGGCCATCTTCATGCGCGAGTAGACGCGCACGGCCCGGTTGAACACCGCGGGCGCCGCGAACTCAACCCAGTTCTGCAGGGTGTCGGCGCCGATGGCGTCTTGTTGGACCTTGGCCTGGTTCATCCCCTCGTGGATGGCCACCAGACGCTCGACCGGATCGTCGACGTCGGTGGCCAGAGTCGTCAGAGCGGACGCGACCTGGTTGCCCATCGCGCCCTTCTGATCGTCGGTGCGGACCGATATCGGGACCATCGCCACGAGTGGCCCGTCTGGGTGCTCGCCGCGCGAGTCGAGGTAGCGGCGAAGCGATCCGGCGCACAGAGCCAAGATGACGTCGTTCACCTTCACGCCGAGGGCGTTCTTGACCATCTTCACGTCGGGCAGCGAGAGCGTGGCCGTGCCCAGGCTGCGGTGCGCGGTCAGAGTCGCATTGAAGGACGTATGCGGTGCGGAGAACAGTGAAGGTGGTGGGACGACGTCTGGCTGGCGGTTCTCGCTGCGGATCCGCAGCGCCGCCTCGGTGGTGCGCCTCACCGTCTTGATGGCCCGGAGGGGAGTCTGGGCCAACGAAGCGAGCGCGTGGCCGACCATCTCGGTGTCGCTCGGCACCCGATCGGGTTGCCAGGGCTCACCCTCTTCGGACTTGTCCTCGATCTGAGGGCTGAGATCCAAGATGGCCACCATGAGCTCCTCGCCTGATGCCCCGTCGATCGCGGCGTGATGGACCTTTGACAGCAGGCCGACGTGGCCGTCCTCGAGGCCGTCGATCAGCCACACCTCCCAAAGCGGTCGCGACCGGTCCAGGGGCATTGCAACAAGGTGTGCCGCGAGGTCACACAGCTCGACCATCGTGCCCGGCTTGGGAACCGCGATGTGGCGGATGTGCCAGTCCAGGTCGAAGTCAGGGTCTTCGATCCATATCGGGTGGTTGAGATCGAACGGCACCTCGACCAGCCGCCGGCGGAACGGAGGCGCAAGGTGAAGGCGGTCTGCATAGAGGTGCCGCAGCTTGTCGAAGTTGAACGGCGTCGGCGAGGTCGACGGGTCCAGCACCCACAGGGCCGAGACGTGCATTGGCGACGTGGGTGTTTCCATGTAGAGGAACGTGGCGTCCAGGCCGGTCAGTCGCTGCATGGGGTCCCCCTCGTGGAAGTTGGTGCCGCCCGGCACCGGGTCACCGGCAAATGATGCCACGGAGCACCAACCGGTGCCGCCGGCGACGTCGCAGGGCCCGAGCGGCTCCTGCCGGTTGCGAAGTAGCGTGGTTGGCAGGTGAAGAACCCTTGCGTGGTCACGACGCCCACCCGTCGCCGTCCGGGCGCTTGTGGATCCGCGATCGACGGCCTGCTGTCGATGCCGCAGGCACCGCCGGGCCTCGTCACCGTCGGCGAGCCCGACGGTGACGAGGAGCACTTCGAGCCGAATGGGTACGGCGTCGAGGACCCAGCCCGCGAAGCACCTAGTTGCCTGGGGGGCTGCGCCCCCACGCACCCTCGCTGGCGCTCGGGATGCTCCCCATCGCCGTCGGGCTCCCTGGCGGTCGCGCCGCCGGCCGGCGCTTGCCACATCCCCAACAAATTGTCGATCGCGGATCCGCAAGCGCCTAGGCTCTCTGCCCGGTCAGGCCAGAGATGAGCCAGATGCACCGCCGCGCCTGCATCGCCTTGGCCGTGTGGGTTCCCCTCCTGCTGCCGCTCGTGTCAGCAGAGGCCTGGGCCGACCGTTTCGTCGGAGGTGCAGCCCACGCACCCTCGGGCGACGACGCGGGCACCGGTGTCGGCACCGGCCGCGGTGACGGGACCTGGACCTCGACCCCCAGCCAGGTAGAGGTTCCGGGTGCGCCGCGTGACGTCGCGGTCGGCGGCAGCTCCGGCGTCGGCGGTCCGGCACTCAACCTGGCGGTGAGCATCGGGTCTGTGAGCATCCATGACCCGAGTCGCTCCACGCCTGCGAGGGGCAGCGTCGCTGGACATCCGGGCCGGGACCTGCCGACCACGCTGTGGTATCCGTCAAGTGGCGGCCCGTGGCCACTCGTGGTCTTCGCGCATGGCTACAACACCAACCCGGGGGCATATGCCACCCTCTGCTCCTACGTCGCATCCCAGGGCTATGTGGTTGCCGCGCCCGCACTGCCCGGCTCGCGCAACGACATGCCGGGAACGCCCACGCGCGACATCCCCAGCCAGCCCCTCGACCTGTCCGCTGTCATCGATTCGGTCCTTTCCCAGAGCGCGAGCGCGACCTCGTTCCTGTTCGGGCGCGTTTACACGAGCCGCGTCGGCGCCATGGGGCACTCGGACGGGGCGATCGCTGTGGCTGCCCTCGCCATGAACACCGCAACGGTCGACTCGCGCGTGCGCGCTGCGGC
>JAHFUU010000482.1 GCA_023264915.1 Microthrixaceae bacterium
GTACTCGGTGTACCGCGCTCGAAGGCTTGGAAAGCCCGTGCTCGAGCCCCAACCGGTCCAGATACCGGGTTCGGAGCTGGTCAACGCGGTGGGAAACCTCTTGCAGATGACCAGGTCCCCTGATCGGGCCGCAGTGCTCCTGCGTGCCGACGTACGCAGGCGGCTCTGCGAGCGAATCGGATTGCCCCCCACGACGAGCAATGGAGTCATAGCAACCAGCGTCGAGGCGCGCACCGGGATACCGGCCGACGAGACGGTGCTCTTGCTGGCTGACTACCCGTGTGCCACCGAAGCAGCACTGCTCGACCTTGCCGCGGGGTTGGACGACCTCCGTCGCAGCGTCCTCGGAGGGGCATGATGTTGGCCCGCCATCCCATCGACGGAGGTAACCCATGACGGTCCCGCCGGAGCCATACCCGGATCCAAGTTACGCGCCGCCTGCTGCTCCCCCTTACTCACCTCCATCCCAATCCGGGCCCCAGCCAGCGCACCCTGGCCCCCCCCCGGGGGACTACAGGATGAGCGAGCCCGCGGCCGGGCCTAGCTCTGGTGACCCGCGGCGCCCGATCCTGTCCTTGCGTGACGAGGTTGCAAAGGTGGTGGTCGGACAGGAAGGCACGCTTTCGGGCTTGGTCGCCGCGCTGCTCGTGAAGGGGCACATCCTTCTCGAGGGTGTGCCCGGCACCGCCAAGACGCTGCTGGTCAAGGCAGTTGCCGCCGCATTGGACCTCGACTTCAAGCGCTTGCAGTTCACGCCGGACCTCATGCCCTCCGATGTGATCGGCCAGATCATCTTCGAGCCCAAGGACGCCTCGTTCCGATTCCGTCAAGGCCCGGTGTTCACCAACTTGCTGCTCGCGGACGAGATCAACCGGACACCTCCCAAGACCCAGTCCTCCCTGCTCGAATCAATGGAGGAGCGCCAGGTCACGATCGAGGGCAAGACACATCGGCTCCCTGATCCCTTCGTCGTGGTGGCTACCCAGAATCCAGTCGAGTACGAGGGCACCTACCCCTTGCCCGAAGCCCAGCTCGACCGCTTCCTCTTCAAGCTCCAGGTCGGCTACCCGACGTTCGAGCAGGAGACCGAGGTTCTCGCTCGCCATGATCGAGGCCTCGACCCGCACGACATCGACGCCACCGGCATCAGGGCGGTCGCCAACGCTTCGGACCTCGCCCTGGCCCGCCAGCACATCTCGCGCATCAGGGTCGAGCCCCCGGTGCTCGCCTACATGGTTTCCCTGGTGCGAGCCACCCGCGAGTCGCCATCGCTCTCACTTGGCGTGTCTCCCCGCGGCGGAACAGCCTTGCTCCACGCCTCCAAGGCGTGGGCGTGGTTGGCAGGCCGCGAATACGTCACACCCGACGAGGTCAAAGCAGTCGTCAAGCCGGCCCTTCGTCACCGGATCCAAGTCCGGCCCGAGCTCGAGCTCGAAGGCGCGACTCCTGACGGTGTCCTGGACGGGATCCTCGCGTCTGTGCCGGTGCCCCGTTGACCCGAAGCCACAGATGAGCCCACGACAGAGCGCGATCAGTGAATCGGCAGCGAGCCCCTTGGATGCCGAAGCCGGCGCGTTGGTATCAGCAGCGCCCCCCGTAGCCGCCAGAGCGCGTGGTGCGGGTTCGGTGCGCTTCCTGCGCCGAGGCATCGCCGGGATCTTGCCCTACCCGACCCGAAGGCTTGCCGGACTCTGGATGGTGGCCGCGATAGCGCTCATCGCCATCAATCAGAGCTGGGCCTTCTGGGCAGTCAACGGCCTGCTCCTGTTCCTGTTCCTGTCAGATGTCGCGCTTGCCACCTCCCCGAACAGGATCCGGGTCGAGAGGGGGATGCCCGAGGTGATATCACTCGGCGTCAAGGGCGGCATCGGGTGGTACCTGACGAACCCGACCGGTCGGCGGCAAGTGGTCGGGTTCAGCGACGAGCTCGCTCCCTCCCTGAACGCAGGGACTCGTCGACAGCGAGTCTCGATCCCCTCGAGGCGCTGTGTCGAGGTGCGCACGTCTTTCCGGCCGAGCCGCCGCGGCCGATTCGATGTGAGCCTGGTGACCGTGCGAGTCGAAGGGCCGATGGGTCTGGGAGCGAGGCAGCGAGCCCGGCGGATGCGACACATCCTGCGCGTCTACCCGCCGTTCAAGTCCAAGGACGAGGCTGAGCTCCGCATCAACAAGGCCCGGATCCTCGAGGTCGGCTTGCGTTCGGCGCAGGGTCGGGGCGGGGGCACCGAGTTCGACCAACTCCGCGAGTACAACGTGGATGACGAGTTCAAGCGAATCGATTGGGCCGCCACCGCGAGGGCCAACCGGGCGATCGTCCGCACCTACCGGGCCGAGCGGAACCAGACCGTGATCTGCCTTCTGGACAACGGGAGGATGATGGCCGGGCGTGTGGACGATGTGCCGCGGGTCGAGCACGCGATGGATGCCGTCATGATGCTCACAGCGGTTGCTTCACGTCTGGGTGACCGCGCTGGGCTCGTGGCCTTTGACTCGAAGATCCAGGCGACGGTCTCACCTGGTCATGGCCGGGACCAGCTCGGCAAGGTGACCGAGGCGATGTACGACCTGGAGCCACAGCTCGCCGAGAGCGACTACAGGGGTGCGTTCGCCCACACTCTGGCCCGCTTCAGGCGAAGGGCGATGCTGGTGATCTTCTCGGACCTCGTGGACCAGGCGGTCCAAGAGAACCTTCTCCCCGCGCTGCCGCTGATCGTTCGAAGCCATCTGGTCGTCGTGGCCGCTGTGCAGGACCCTGACGTTGTTCGCTGGGCCACGGCCACCCCGGTTGACGGCTCCGGTGCCTACAGGAAGGCGGCGGCCGTGGTTGCCCTCGATGAGCGCAGGCGAACGGTCGCCCGGCTGCGAGGTGTCGGCGTGACGGTCGTGGACGCGCCACCTGGGAAGCTTGCGCCCCGGCTGGCGGATGCCTACCTGAAGGTCAAGGCAACCGGACGGTTGTAGGGCACCGGTGCTGGTCCTGTAACCGGCTCGGGTGATCTTTCGTCACTGATCAGCCCCTGGTTCGTCACGTTAGTCGCAGGGCGGTAACCACCGAT
>JAHFUU010000483.1 GCA_023264915.1 Microthrixaceae bacterium
CCAGTGGCAGGAACGTCGTTGATCGAGACCCCACCACCGGTGGAGAGAGTCACGCTGTTACTGGAGTCTTGACAGCCTCTCGCGGTGAGGGCCCCCGCCGCTCCCGCGACGCCGCCGCAGAACGAGTAGTCGAGCCCCGGGCCGTTGTGGTAGTGGCTGATCACCGTCCGCGCCACCGATGTGCCGGCGCCTACCACCAGCCCTCTCTTGGCGACGCTATCGACGACCAAGTCCCAGACCTTGCAGTCCTGCCCGACGATCGCTCCCTCGTCACTCGACTCCACGATGCTCGACTCCAGGAGACACCCGAGCCCCAGCAGAATCCCGATCCCTTCCGGTGGATCCGAGCGACGGTTGTCGTGGGTGCGACACTCGACACACTTCGCGTAGTTGCCCAGGGCGATCCCGAAGCTGTTGCAGTCGTAGGCGAGCACGTTCCCCACGAAGTTGTGGTTTCCGGGGAGGACGATACACCCATCGAAGCCATGGATGATCCCCGGCCCGTTGATGCTGTGGTTGTTGCCGGTACCGATGATCCCAGAGCCGGAGGCGGGGCCAGTAGATCCCCTGATCGAGTGGTGGTTCAGGTTGAGGCTTATCCCGTTGCCACTGAGGACCAGGCAGGTGCCGGCCGTCACCAAGTCCGCGTCGAGCACGTAGCTTCCCTGACCGGCCAGCGTGCCACACGCCGTCACCGATACAGGGGCGCCCGAAGCCGGCATGGCCACGGCCCCCAAGAGGAGGAGCACCACCGCCGAGCTTACCAACACACTCGCAACGCTCGTCTTCATTCTCGCTCCCTTTCTGTGTGCGATCATCCCCATGATCTATCGCTCCAGTCCCGACGCAGGCTTCCCCAGGGGGTTAGCAGCCACCCACAAAGAGCCCAGTACCGGGGACACGCAGGCCTACGCTGGTTCCGTTGCAGTTAGTCGCAGTGTTGGCGGCCACGTCGGTCGATTGGGTGACCACTTGTGCGGTACCCAAGACAACGTTCAAGCCAGGGGTGTGGCCCGAGACCGAGTTGCTTCCGTCCTGGCAGCCCACAGCGGCGCCAGCACACCCCGCATAGTCCAACCCGATGGTGGAGGTCGAATGGGGGTGCGAGATGACAGTTCGCGAGACGGCGTTCCCGCCTAAGACGCTCAGTCCAGTGAAGAGGGCGCGGGTGACCACCAGGTTCCAGATCTTGTTGTTCTGGCCGGTGATGACCCCAAAATCGCACGACCGAACGATGCTCGATTCGATGAACCCCCCATGCGAAAGGATCATGCCAAACCCGGAGAACGAGGACGGGGTGCAGTCGTGGATCCTGACTTCCTTGATCTTGTAGCCGTCCCCGGCGACGATCCCGCCCGCACACTGGTTGAAGAGGACGTTTTCGACCGCCGTATGGTTGCCCGCGAACAGGCAGGTCGAGAACCCCCTGACGATCCCCGGCCCCCAGAAGAAGCTGTCGCCACCGAGCTCGACCCCGAGGGCTCCGCTCTCTTGGCCGGGGCCAACGATGAGGAAACCGTTCAGGTTGACGACGGAATTCGCGGGGAACGTGAGGCACGTGTTCGACCCATCGCCTCGTGGGTCGACCAGCAGCGTGGTGACGTTGCTTGTAAGGTCGAATCGCGTTCCGTCGGCGGCGGTATACTTCGCACAGCCGGTCACGGATACGGCTCCGGCTCCTGCCGGGGCGCTCATCACGATGACCGCCATCAGCCCGAGCACCACTGTGAGGCCCCACTTGTACGCGCCCATGCATTCCTCCTCGGCTACCTCTTGTCGTGAAGGTTTCTCCGTGAAGCTCGCTCCCATATCGATTCCGCTGGCAAGCAGAAGACCCAGCACGGCGCATGATACCATCACTCTCCGTCTCGCTGGGCATATGGCGCGGGTTCCCTTATCTCACTTCTTGGACCCGACCGCGTCGAGGCCGAGGTCGCTCGGCGCGAGGTAGTGCCCGGTGTCGTGGACCCGGCCCCTCCGCCGGAGATTGGGAGCATCGCGCCGGGATCGGGCGCCTGGTAGAGGGAGATGCACGGGCCGTCGAAGTCGTGAACGATCCCAGGCCCCTTGATCGTGATGTTGTTGGCCGTCGACGTGATCCCAGCGGTGGCGCCCCGAACTCCGCGGATCGAGTGGCCGTTCAGGTCCAGGGTCACCCCGTCGCTGGCGACGACCAGGCAGGTGCCGGCGGCCACGAACAGATCCTTGTCAAGCCGATAGCTTGCCTGACCGGCCAGCGTGCCACACGCCGTCACCGGCGTTTGGGCCGAAGCCGGAGCGACCACGACCCCCATGAGGAGGATCGCCGCCGCCGACATCACGAACATCCTCGCCGCGTTCTTGTTCATTCTCAAAGGCCCTGCACAAAAACGGCTGGGCCACCGTTTCGGTGGCCCAGCCACGAGCCTACTCTCACGCCATGTACGGCAGGGCGCAGTTCCCTATGGACCGATAGCGCACCCGCCAACCGACCCGACGTACTTGGTGCCACCGCCAATACCGTTCGCGAGCCCGTTCGTCGCGCAGTCGGTGGTGACGAGGGACGGACCAAAGCCAACGGCATTCGGTGCGTCGAGGATCGAGATACCACCGCCGGTGGAGAGAGTCACGCTGTTACTGGAGTCCTGACAGCCTTTGGCGGTGAGGGCCCCCGCCGCCCCCACGAGACCGCCGCAGAACGTGTAGTCGAGCCCCGGGCCGTCGTGGTAGTGGCTGATCACCGTCCGGGCCACCGTCGTGCCGGCGCCTACCGTCAGCCCTTTCCCGCCGACCACATCGACGACCAGGTCCCACACCTTGCAGTCCTGCCCGACCAGCGCTCCGTCGTCGCTCGTCTCCACGATGCTCGACTCCAGCAGACACCCGAGCCCCAGCACAATCCCCACCCCGTTCGGTGGCTCCGAGCGCCGCACGTCGTGCACGCGACACTCGACGCACTTCGCGAAGTTGCCCAGGGCGATCCCGAAGGTCCCACAGTTGTAGGCGAGGACGTTCCCCACGAAATTGTGGTTCCCGGGGAGGAAGACACACACATCGAAGTCATGGAC
>JAHFUU010000484.1 GCA_023264915.1 Microthrixaceae bacterium
TCCGATGGTGCCGGGTGCACCCTGGCCGTCGTCACCAGCCGATGTCGCGGGGCCGGCTGCGGCCAATGGGCCGTTCTGGGGCGAGGTGACTGTCGTGATCGAGTATGCGGTGGGCCCCGCGAGCAGCGTTGCGGTCGCGATGACAGTGGCGGCGACTATCAAGGCACGGCTCCGCTGCCGCGAGCCGATCCAGATGGCAAGGACCGAGGAAGTGGCGCCCAGGACGATCGCGGTTCGCAGCCAGGGCAGGTAGGTGGGTGTGAGCTGAAGCACTGCCACAGCCCAGGCCGCAGTCGCGAGGATCGAGGCTGGCAGCGCCCAGCGCATCCAGCGGTTCTTCCGGCCGAGCCGCCACAGCGCCACCCCGCCGGCGCCGGTCAGCGCTGCGACACCTGGTGCGAGCTGCACCGAGTAGTAAGGATGGAAGATGCCCGAGCTCTTCGAGAACACTGCCAGACACCCCAAGGTCCAGCCACCCCACAGCAGCCAACCCGCGCGGTCCAAGCCCTCGCGCGGCGACCGTCTCGTGACCCAGAGGCCGGCGAGCAGTCCCACGATCGCGATCGGGATCAGCCACGAGATCTGGCCTGCGTTGGTCGAGTTGAACAACCGCAGCCATCCGGCTGAGCCCCCGAAGTTGGGTCCTCCTCCTCCACCAGGCCCACCCGCCAGACCACCGCCACCTGGGCCATTTGCTGGTGCGCCGCCCCCACCACCAGGGCCACCACCGCCGAAGATGCGCGAGAGGCCGTTGTACCCGAACACGAGGCTCAGGATCGAGTTGTCGCTGCTGCTTCCGATGTAGGGCCGGCTGCTGGCGGGCCACAAGGCGACGATCGCAACCCACCAGGCGCTCGACACGACCACAGATGCCAGCGCAGCCAAGAGCTGGCCGATGCGACCCAGGAGCTTCGGCTTGCCGGCCACGATGTAGACGAGGATGAAGCCTGGCAGGACCAGGAACGCCTGGAGCATCTTGGTGTTGAAAGCCAGGCCGATCAGCGCGCCTGAAAGCACCAGGTAGCGGGTCTTGGCGCTCTCCAGAGCCTTCCAGAGCGCCCAGGCGGCCGCGAGGCACAGGAAGGTCAGGAGCGCGTCTGGGTTGTTGAAGCGGAACATGAGCACCGCGACAGGCGTGACTGCAAGGGACAGCGCCGCGATGTGGGCAGCGACGTCGCCTGCCCATCGGCGAACGAGGTGGTGGAGCACCAGGACCGACCCGACGCCTGCGAGTGCCTCTGGAAGGAGCATGCTGAACGAGGAGAACCCGAACAGGCGTGTCGACAGAGCCATCAACCACAAAGAGGCGGGAGGCTTGTCGACGGTGATGAAGTTGCCCGGGTCGATCGATCCGAAGAAGAACGCCTTCCAGTCGACGGTCCCGGCCCTGACCGCCGCCGAGTAGTAGTCGTTGGCCCAACCGTTGGCTGAGAGGTTCCACAGGTAGGCCAGCAAGGCGACCGCCACGATCCCCGCCGTTAGCCAACCGTGGAGCGAGACATCGTTGAGTGACCGGCGGCGCGGCACCGGTGCGGGCCTTGCGACATGAGAGGGGGGAGCGCCGTCTCCGCCGTGATCCACCAGGCCAGGGGTACAAAGGCCTTCTTGGATGTCGGGATCGCCGCCACTTCGGCTCATGGCGGTCTCGGTTCGCTGGGCCTCGACTATCGACATGACCGGCTCCTTGCCATTGCGCGAGGTACGTGCACGTGACAGACAGTGCCGGGCCAAGCTCAGAGAAGCCTTGGAGCCCCCTTGGCCATCCCGAAGATCTGTGACTCGTGCGCGGCGGCGCCGGGACGGGTCAGGATCGGTAGCGGGATCGGCGGCCCGTCATCCTCGGGGCGGGTGGTTCCTCGACGCCCGGATCGAGTCAGGAAAGCACGGCCCGGCCGATCGCGACGAGCGCGGAGATCGTGGACAGCCCGAGCACTGCGATGCGCACGTGCCCACGGTCGACGTGCTGTGCCAGCCAGCCGGAGATGGCGTAGCCGACGAAGGTGCCGGGCAGCAGCACCAGGAACATCCAGAGGTCCTCGAGCTTGACCTGACCGAAGCAGGCGAGCATCACAAGGGAGATGCCCGCGGACACCAAGAAGAAGCGGCTGAGCGCGCCCCTGATCTCGGGTCCGGTCGCGTTCGAGAACAGCAGGGCGATCGGCGGCCCACCGATCCCCACCGCGGTGCCCATGAACCCCGACACCGACCCGGCGCACGCGAGGTTCCGGCGCGAGCGCCGGAGGTGAAGCCCGGACGCGGTCAAGGCCACGGCGGCAAGTATCACCAAGCCGAACAGGATCGTGAGGGTGTCGCTCGTACCCGCCCTCCACACGAGCACGGCCGCGGCAAGGCTGCCAGGGATGACCGCGATGATCGGAACCCTCATGGCCTCCCAGTGATGGGCGCCCTTCTCCCTCCGGGTCACCAGAGCGTTCAGGACCGTGGAGGCCATGATGACGGGGGCAGGTACGAAGCCCGGGTCGATCAGGATCAGCAACGGCGCCGCCACGAGGTTCGAGCCGAACCCGACACATCCCTGCACGGCTGCACCGAGAAGCATCACGGCTGTCGCGAGTCCTTCGGCGAAGGGGTTCATCCCCAGGGGACTCGGTCTCGGCGCGTCACGACCTCACCTTTGTGGTGCCGGCGCGGCGCGCGCCAGTCGAAGGGCAATCCGGCTGCACTTTGTGGGCCCCGACACGGTGAGGGGCCGACCATCCCCCTGGTCGTCACATGAGTCGTCGCGCGGAGACGAAGCCCCGCTATACATGCGTGGTCCGTCTGGACTCTGAGTAGGGAGGAGCCGTGAGCACCATCGTCGATGCCATCGGGCACGCTCTCGTCCTGGCCGGCTCCATGGGTTGGGAGATCCTCTGGGCCCTGATCCTTGGGTTCCTGCTCTCGGCCATCATCCAATCGGTCGTGTCCAAGCACCAGATGGTCAAGCTGCTGCCCGACGACTCACCGAAGACCCTGGCGGTGGCGTCGGGGCTCGGCGCCGCGTCGTCGTCGTGCTCCTACGCCGCGGTAGCCCTGGCCCGCTC
>JAHFUU010000485.1 GCA_023264915.1 Microthrixaceae bacterium
CTGCAAGCGGATGAGCCGCGCGCCGAGCGACTCGGCCACCGACTTTGCGAGCTGGGTCTTGCCCGTGCCCGCCGGGCCTTCGACCAGAACCGGCTTGCCCAGCCGGTCAGCCAGGTAGACCACACCGGCGATGCCCTCGTCTGCGAGGTAGTCAACCTGCTTCAGCCGGTCGCGGACATCAGAGACGGTCTCGAAGCGTGCGTCCATGCGCCAAGCCTACCGGCGCCCTTGACCGAGCGGTCAAGTTCGTTCGGTCGGTCTTCTGTTTCCAGCCGCCCTGCGCGTGCTCGATGATCTTCGGACTGGCGCTGCCCGGTTACGAACCTCCCATGACGTGCAACCCCGGTCCCGCGGCGTGTGCCCCGAACACCCGCATGCATCGAGCACCGTGGGCGGGTGATCGCCCATTCAGCCCCACGGGCGCCGTGGCCGTAGCATGGGTCAATGCGTGAGCGTGGGGGTGCGGCGCCGTGACCGGCTTGGGCATTCACGCTGTCGTGTACGCAGCCGTCAACTGCCTGCTCGTGGTCATCTGGATCCTCGCCGGCGGCAACCCGGGGGACGTCCCCAGCTACATGACGAGCCTCACCGCCGCGCGTGACGCCAAGTTCTGGCCCCTCTACGTGATGATCTTCTGGGGTGTCGGCCTCGCCATCCATGCAGGCGTGGTACTGGTCAGCCTGCCCAAGCGTCTGAGTGAGCAACGAGCCAGGCGTAGGGCACGCGAGAACATCCATCGCAGCGTGCTGGGGATCCTCGATGGGACGATGCTCGAGGGCGCGGCGCTGGCCGCCATCAGGGCGACTGACGGAGACCAAGCTGCCAAACGTGTGAAGAAGCAGGTGCGCAAGGCCCGCAGAGAGAACGAACGCCAATCTGCGCGCCAGGCGATCGGCAAGGCCGCCAAGCCGGGAGGATCCGTGACGGTCTCGCTCAGCCGCTCGGGAAGCGGTCGGGCCAGCCAGAACGACTCAGATCGCGACCCGGCCAACCGCTCGCGAGATCCTCACCGCAGCCCTGACCGCGGCCGCACCGACCGCCGCACCGCGGGGGGCCTTGACGGGCTCGACGCGGACAGGCCGACCGACAGGGATGCCGGACGTGACGGAGGTCGTTCGCGGCGGGACGCAGGCTCACGCAAGGGGCGCTGGCCAAGGCGGGGGGCTCCTCGCCACTGGGTGGCGGTCATGTTCACCGACATCGTCGACAGCACGCGGCTGAACCAGCAACTCGGTGACGAAGCTTGGGCCGAAGCCCTGGCATCTCACCGCCATGCCGTGCGAGACGCGGTCGCTGACCACGGCGGCCTCGAGGTGGGAACCCAGGGCGACGGGTTCCTCCTGCGCTTCGAGTCTCCCGACGCAGCAGTGGGCTGCGCGTCAGCGCTCCAGCGCCGATGGTCAGCTGCACGCTCGGCTGCCAAACCGACCGATGGTCCGAGCGTGCCGGCAGTGCGCATCGGCATCCATGCCGGCGAGGTGGTGCATGACGAGGACGACCTGGTGGGGAAGGTGATCAACCTCGCGTCGCGGGTCACCAGCGTTGCCGAGGCACATGAGATCCTCGTGACCGAGCAGCTCGCCGATCATCTCGACGAGGACGTCAAGCTCGTGGATCGGGGACTCAAGAGCCTCAAGGGCTTTGACCGCCCCCGCCACCTCCTGGCTGTCGTGTGGCACGACTCGCCTGAGGTCGTCGTCCTGGATGCCGAGGCAAGCGAGCCGGCCAGCACGACAGGTACCGGTGGGGCGAAGGGATCTGCCCACGCAAGCGAGCCCACGGACTGACCTGGCGGTCGGGGTCGCATGGAGGGCTCCGATCGAGGAGTCCCGGCACACCCGCTGCCGCCGGCCCGCTCAGAACGCAGGCCCAGAACACCGAACCCGCATGCAGGCTCTCGATGCAGGCTCTCGATGCAGGCTCTCGATGCAGGCTCCGGGGGCAGGCTCCGAACGCCTACCGAACCCCGAGGATCAGCCTCGAACCTGTCCGTCGCCGTGCACCACGTACTTGGTGGTGGTGAGCTGCCGCAGCCCCATGGGTCCGCGGGCATGCAACTTCTGGGTCGAGATCCCGATCTCGGCTCCGAACCCGAACTCTTCACCGTCGACGAAGCGGGTCGACGCATTGACCAGCACGGTCCCTGAGTCAACCTCGCGGGTGAATCGTTCGGCAGCAGCAAGGCTGCGCGTCACCAGGGCTTCTGAGTGACCAGATGAGAATCGGTTGATGTGGTCGATCGCAGCGTCGAGGGAGTCGACGACCTTCACCGCCAGCTTCAGGCACAAGAACTCGGTTGCATAGTCATCCTCGGTGGCCTCGCCCGCGGCCGGGATCAGAGCGCGGGTGCGTGCATCGCCGACCAGCTCGACTCCCTCGAGGGCAGCTGCCACGCGTGGCAGCACCTCGGCCGCCACCGAGACATGGACCAGCAGCGACTCGGCCGCGTTGCAGACCGAAGGGCGCTGGGACTTGGCGTTCACGACGATGTCGACAGCCATGTCGAGGTCGGCTGACTCATCGACGTACACATGGCAGTTGCCGTCGCCATCGATGACATACGGCACGGTCGCGTTCTCGAGGATCGAGGCGATGAGCGCCGGGCCGCCCCGCGGGATCAGGCAGTCGATGTAGTCGCGCTGGCGCATGAACTGAACAGCGGCCTCATGTGAGGTGTCCTCCAACAGGACCACGGAGTCCGCAGGCAGCCCTGACTTGGCGAAGGCCTCACGAAGGGTTGCGGCGATGGCGATGTTGGAACCGATCGCACCCGACGAGCCTCGCAGGAAGGCCGCGTTGGACGACTTGACACACAGGCCAGCCGCGTCCGAGGTGACGTTCGGGCGGTTCTCGTAGATGATCGCGACGACGCCGAGGGGGACGCGGACACGCTGGATCCGCAAGCCGTTCGGGCGGACCCACCCGTCGATCACCTCGCCCACCGGATCGGGCAGGCCAGCCACCTGTGCCAGCCCACCCGCCATGCCCTGGACCCTTTGCGGGTCGAGGCGCAGCCGGTCGATCACCGTCGCCGACAC
>JAHFUU010000486.1:0-554 GCA_023264915.1 Microthrixaceae bacterium
GGTCGGTCACCGACACAAACCGGCCGTGGTCATCGTGAACATATCTGACCGACTCGCCGTTGCTTTGTGCTGTGACGGTCAACTGGTTCGGCACGTCCCAGTTGAAGGTCGATCTATCACAAGACTGGTTCGTCTGGGTGGACACGCGGTTCGCGGAGTCATAGACGTTGTCGACGATGGTCACCACGCCGGTTGTGGAGGGGGCACCACTGCCGTCGGCGACCGAGCGGCTCACCTTCGCGATGCGAGGCATGAAATCACTGTCGTCGGTGTAGGTCTCGATCCCGTAGCCGGTCTCGCCCACGAAGTGGGCGTCGCTGATCCAAGACGTACGCGATGGCGCGTTCGGCCGACCGAAGCTGATCTTGCGATCATTCGCCGTGTTGGAGTCGTCATGCGCCGTGATCTCACAGCACACCCCCCATGGGTAGGCGAAGGACTGGTTCCACACCGCGCCACTCCCTGACCCACCTAGTGACGACTGCACCAGCGATACCCGACTCCCGTTCGAATCACCCCAGGTGATCGTGACGACCTGGCCAGCGTCACCGTTC
>JAHFUU010000486.1:564-3036 GCA_023264915.1 Microthrixaceae bacterium
CCCGGGTTCCATCCGGGCCGGCCCTGGCACTTGTGGACGAGCCTGCCGATCGTGTCGAACTCCCAGCGCTCGCCTGACTGGAACTGCAACGCGTAGGCGCCGCTGCCAAGCTTCTTGAGCGTGCCCAGCAGTCCCTCCGGCGCCATCCAGGTGTCTGCCCCCGCAGGCACAAGCTCGACGCGCCGGCCATTTGGCGCCCGATAGACCATCACGCCGCGCGAGTCGTTCTTGGTGACGCTCGCATCCAAGCTCGTGGTCCAACCCGTACCCAAGCCGAACGCGGAGTTGCCCGGATCTTGGTGGTTGTAAGTTGCCGTGAGCTCCATGCCATACACATATGACGGATACGACAAGAGGGTCTTGGTATGGGAGAAGTTCCCGGACCATGTGTGGACCGGGTCCGCCACCGTGCCTCCGCCAAAGGTCAACATCTTCAACGGATCCGGACAGGTCGCCGTTGAGCCCGAGATGGTGAAGGAGGCCGCAAATGATGGGGTCGGCTGTCCCCCCGCGGTTCCGGTCAGATCCAAGTGATACCAACCCGCTGTCAGGCCGGTGTAGGCAATGGACTCGGTATGGGATCCGACCATAGGTGGGGTGCCCCAGGCCCCTTGGCCATCGTGCCATGCCGCGGTTGTGTTCGCTTGCTGGTAGGAGTTGTAACCCCACAACGCGACGCCAGTCGGGCCAACCAGTGACAGATCCCAGTGTGCGCCCGCAGCACCGATGCTCCCGTTGACTGTGATTTCCGCTGTCGTGTCGATCACAACAGATGACCCGCCGGAGAGAGAGAACCATGCCTCGTGCGGCCACAGATCAAGGCTGGACCCACCAGGCCAATAGTGGTCCGTTGGAGGCATCATCAAAGACCCTCCACCAGGCGAGCTCGTTCCGCATTCCGGCGGGCGGAAAGATGTCGGGTTGGTGAAAGCCGCGTAGGCGGGCACCATCTGTGCGGCGGGCGGCGACTGCGCCTCCGCGGGCGGTGCCGTGCCGAGGGCCGCATCGACAGCCGCGCCCACCAAGGGCAGCGAACCCACCAGCCCGACGACCACGAGCATCACCACAGCCAGACGTTTCACGAAGGCTCCTCCCGATCAGCCAGCAACCACGCGAGCCATAGGCAACGTAATGACATTGCAGTACCATGTCAACCAATATCCACCAATACTCCTAGTATGCCAATGCTCTCTCTCTCTCTCTCTCTCGAACCCTAAGGGAACCAGATGAGCAACAACGGTCAAGATGCGTGGTCAGTCACCGCAGCACTGGCTTGAAGCTCTCCGTCACAGCCTTGCCCGGCCAGCCCGGCGCGCACGGCGGTCATCTCAGCGCTATCTACCCAGGATGCACACAGGAGGTCACGTGCGGAGGTTCTGCTACAGCACCCCGATGGTCCTTGTTGCACTCGCGATCCCGGTCGCGTGCAGCACCGAGACAGCCAGCCCCCCACCCACCACGGCGCCCGCGATGACCCCGCCGCAAGCTCAGGTCACCATCGCCCCGTCACACGAAGAGGGTCAACAACAGCTCCAAGCGGCGACACCGGGCGCCCAGAGGATCATCGCCAAGACCACCGCGGCGCTCGGCCTCGAGCCCATCGAGGCTGCATGCCTCGCGCAACGCCTCGACGCGGACCCCGGGCTTCGAGACAGCCTCGGGGACGAGCCGGCCACATCGAGCCGCTACAACGACCTCGCCGCCGTCTCCCAGGAGTGCATCCGCACCACGACCGGCGCCATCAACTTCGCCAACAGCATCGCCGCCCAAGCCGGTGGCGCCCTCAGCACCGAGACGCTCACCTGCCTCCGCGACAGATGGGCAGGGCTCACCAGCGCTGAGACCGGCGCACTGACCCAAGCCGCGCTCAATCCGGGCACCATCGACCAAAACGCCAAGGCGACGATCGACCGGCTCCTAGATGGCTGCGGCGTAGACCGCTCGATGCTCCCACCACGACCGGGCAACTGACCCCCAAGGATCGCGTCGGGATCGCGGCGGGATCACGCCAGCACCGCATGTCCTGTGTGGCAGCCGGCTGGCCGGCGCGGCGCTGGTGGCAGGGATCGGCCTTGCGGTCGCTGCCGCGAAGGCTCGGGTCGTTGCGGCCGGCGCGAGCGATCATGCCCATCGCCTCGCTCGCATAGCGACTGCACCAGCTCGGCCATGGCCCGCCCGAGCGGGTCCACGTGCCCGAAGGACGCCTTGTGGCCCGCGCACGGTAGTTCGACCGTTCGGTCGGATCGACCGGGGCGATCTCACCGACCGATTGGCGCGGAGCTTGTCGCGACCTACCGTGACCCCGATCTCGGTCGGTGCTGTTCAACCTTTGAGGCTTCTGGCCAGATGGGCCCTCCGGCGGGCGACCCTGATCTCTCCGGACAACCGGGCCGAGGCGATCAGCGAGGGTCTAGTCGCCTGGGGGGCTGCCCCCCACACACCCTCACTGACGCTCGGGTGCTCCACATCACC
>JAHFUU010000487.1 GCA_023264915.1 Microthrixaceae bacterium
CTGGAGCAGCAGCCGGACGGCTCGCAGCGCTGCAGTCCGATGGCACCTGACCGCAGTGCGATCTCCCCGCTGTTCGAGAACACGAGTGGGAACGGGATCAACTCGCCGCCGGTGTGTGACTCCAGCGGCCCGCTCGCTTTCAGCGCGACCAAGCTGGACGACGACTTGAACACGGCTTCGGTTGTGCCGCCCAGCGGGCCGATCACGATCGTTGCCAACTCGATGGGAGCCGGGATAGCGCGTGGTTGGCTGGCTCTTGACAGGCACCGCAACGGCCACACCGCCGGTGACCGGGTCGACTCGATCGTGTTCGTCCAGGGCGGCCATGCCGGCGCGTGGCTCCTGAACCGGCCCAACGTGTACCTTGGCAACCAGGCACTCGTCCCGTTCATCCAGCCTGTTGCAGATGGAGTGGCCAATTCGATGTTCAGCGTGCTCGGCGTCGATCTGAGCCGGCCAGCCTCGATGGATCTCGCACCCCAGTCGCGCTGGTATCGAAGCGTCAACCCGTCAGGTGTCCCTGACAACATCCACTACTACAACTTCTACTCGAGCATCGAGGTGAACTTCGAGGCTCGGTTCTTGCTCTGGTCGAAACGGGTCGCGCATGTCGATCTGGGAGACGGGATCTTCCTCCCGGGAAGCAATGACCCGAGAGATCTGCCTTCAGGTGGTGGTGCACGGTTCTTGCCGTTCGGCGACCAGGCCGGGCAGCACCAGTACTCGATGAGGGGCAGCGCGACCTTCTACTTCGATGCCGACATCTGCGCGGTGACGGGGGGCTATGGCTGCACGGTCGCCATCTCGGCTCGTTTCGGGAACACGCTTGAGCAGTTCATCAATAGCCCGGCCGGCCACGGTGGTCTCACCGGCATGCGAGTAGACGTTGGCAACATCACCAAGTCGCGACGGGACCTGATGAACTCCAGCGAGGTCCTCATCGAATCGTGTGCACCGGGGGGCCAGATGGTCACACCCGAACACGAGATCATCCGGGTCCTGGGTGACCCGGCGAGCGCGTGCAGCCAGGAGTACCCATGAGACGCTTCGCCTTCTACATCGCCTCTGCGGCCATCATCGCGACTTTGGGGGCAGCGCTCGTGCTTGGCCGTTCAACAGAGTCGGGCCCCACAGCGCTGGAGGCCGCGAAGAGACTCAGGACGACAACCATGCCCGTACCGGCGGAGGGCCCACAGGACCCGTTTGTGCTGCGCGATGTCGGGGGCGAGCTCGCGCTCACCGTCCAGCTGAGCACCGGGCGGCCCGACACGGGCGAGTTCCGCTTCGACAATCCCAAGATCGGTACCTACCAGGGCGTCGCCTCGGTCGAGGCACGACCCGATGGCCGCTACAGGGTCAGCGGCGTCGACCCGGAGGGATCCTTCATCTCCACGACCCCTGGTGTTCCGCTGGCCAAAGCCCAGCTTCGAGTCAAGGGCACCTTCGAGCCAAGCACAAGTCGGGCCGTGGCGAAGGTCTGGGTCGGGCCGCCTGACCAGCCCATGCCGTGCGGGACACGCGACGACCAAGACGACGACCTCGACGATCAAACAGCCGACAAAGATCCCGATCGCGACACCTGCCAGGCGACGATCACCCGATACCGGCTCCGGAGCGGCGATCCCTCAAAGGCGGCTGCCGAGCGCGCCGCGAAGAAGACCGGCCAGCTGATGACCGCGAAGAGATGGGACGAGCTGCATGCCATGCTGTCCAAGGCCGTGCAGGCCGGCATCACCGCAGAGGAGTTCTCGGCCAACATGGCAGCCAGCCAGCCATTCAGGCGAATAGTGCGATCTACCGATGCTGCTGGCGGGAGCCTCAAGTCCACCGGCGGGGTCTCCTATTTCGCCCAGCCGGTCACCCTGGAGGTGGAGAACCACGATGGGTCCACCGGGCGGTTCGCCACGACGTTGCTGTATGTGTTCGAGGAGGGCGAGTGGCGATTCGCCTCAAACACGCCACCCGAACCCTCTTCGAGTACATCTACTTCGTGGACCAAGCCGATCAGGCACTGTGCAAGCAGCGGCGACCGAACGAGACGGCCCCACCGACCACGTCCCCATTGACGTCGATCTTGGTCTCCACCACACAGAGGCTCTGGCTGATCGGCGACAACCCGCTGTTGAGCTCGTGGCGCAGATCACCCTTCATCTCGGCCATCTCCGCGTGGATGTCCCTCTCAACCGGACCTCACATGCACCGGGCAGAATGGAAGGGTGACCGGCATCGACCGAAGGGCGTTCATGGCCTCGCTCGTCGCCACGGGTGCCGGCATGGTGCTCGGCGGATGTGCTGGCGACGACGGCGGAGCCGCGGGCGGTCGCTCGAGCTCGAGCTCCGGGTCGAGCCCGGGTGCTTCCCGGCAGGCCACGACGGCAGCCGCGCCAGCGACAGCCCTCCCGACGACTGCCGCCGTCCCTCCAACGGCGACCGCAGCGAGCACGGCGACCACCTCCACCGCCTCGGCTGCGTCGGCGGGTGACTACTTCCCGCCCGCTGACGACGCGGCCTGGGAGCGAGTGGCACCCGGCGCGGCCGGGTGGGACCGAGAGCGGCTCGCTGTGGCCATCGACTTCGCGGGTTCGCGGAGGTCGCAGTCGGTCGTCCTGGTCACGGGTGGGAGGATCGTTGCCGAGCAGCAGTGGGGTGTCCCACCGGACTACGCGAGGGACATCGCATCTGCACAGAAGAGCATCGTGGCGGTGCTGTCCGCGATAGCGGCTGAAAGGGGCCTCCTCACCTTCGAGACACCCGTCAACGACCTGCTCGGTGACCGATGGACTCACGCGCCTGCCGCCGATGTCTCCCGCATCACGGTCCGGCACCTGATGAGCATGACGAGCGGCCTCGGCAGCCAGCTCGAGGTCGTGGCCAAGCCAGGCACGGTGTGGGCTTACAACAACAACGCGTACCACCGGATGCACCGTGTGTTCGCGGCCGCGGCGAGCACCGATCTCCAGTCGCTGACACGTTCCTGGCTGTGGGAGCCGATGGGCGTGCGAACCGCCAGGTGGGAGCCGAGGATCCCGGGAA
>JAHFUU010000488.1 GCA_023264915.1 Microthrixaceae bacterium
GGCAGCAGGTCTTCCTTCGAGCCCTTGTCGGCCTTGAGCGCGTCGGCGCCGCCGACGATCTCCATGATCTCGGTGGTGATCGCGTCCTGGCGAGCACGGTTCATCACGCGGGTCAGGGTGACCTTCAGGTCCTCGGCGTTGTCAGTGGCCGACTTCATGGCCCGCTGGCGAGCTGCGTGCTCGGACGCAGAGGCATCGAGCAGCGCCGAGAACACACGGCTCTCCACATAGCGCGGCAGCAGCGACTCTAGGATGGCGGTCGGGTTGGGCTCGTACTCGAGATCGGCTCTGGGCCCCGACGGGGCATCCCGCTCGGTGTCGACCTCGAGGGGCAGGAACCGGCGGACGACAGGCTCTTGGGATCCGACCGACATGAAGCGCGTGTACACCAGGTCGACGACCGCTAGCTGGCCCATCTCGTAGCGCCCACGGAACGCGGAGGCGATCTGCTTGGCCTGGTCATAGGTGGGTTGGTCGGTGACTCCCTCGAAGGAGGCGTCGATCGCGTAGTTCCGGAACTTGAAGTAGCTGAGCGCCTTGCCGCCCACCACTACGAGGGAGTAGGCCAAGCCTTTGGCCTCGTGCTCTTTGATCTCGCGCTCTGCCAGGCGGATCACCGAGCTGTTGTATGCACCGCACAAGCCGCGGTCAGAGGTGACGACGAGCACGCATGCAATCGAGGCATCGGGGTTCTCGCGGAGCAGTGGATGGTCCCGGGCTGCTCCGGCCTTGACCAGATCCAAGATGACCGAGGTGATCTCCTCCGCGTAGGGCCGCGCAGCCGCTGCGCGCTCCTGCGCCTTGACCACCCGGGTCGCGGCGATGAGCTCCATCGCGCGGGTGATCTTCTTGGTGGCGTCGATCGACTTGATGCGACGGCGGAGCGCTCGCTCCTGACCTCCAGCCACTTCGTCGTTACCTCAGCTCAGCTCTCGACCGTGGTCTGGGCTTCGGGGAGCACGTCAGCGGCTGTCACCACTTCGGTGGCGAGCTCACCTTCGGCCATGACGCCCTCTGGCGCGGCCAACCGGCCACCGGTGGGCGAGAACTCCGC
Source organism: Microthrixaceae bacterium (assembly GCA_023264915.1). Lineage (GTDB taxonomy): Bacteria > Actinomycetota > Acidimicrobiia > Acidimicrobiales > Acidimicrobilacustridaceae > JACPNV01. The sequence goes on from JAHFUU010000488.1 coordinate 1,055, forward strand.
CTTGAAGGTGTTGATGATGTCGTCGAGGGCACCGCCTTGGGGTATGTCCCCGGTGGCCCGGATGTCATCGAGCACCTGGGCATGACGTCCCCGGGCGAAGTCGATGAGGTCGTTCTCGAACCGCTTGATGTCCTCTACAGGGATGTCATCGACGAAACCGCCGGTGCCGGCGTGGATGACGAGCACCTGCTCCTCGACCGGCATCGGCGAGTTCAGGTTCTGCTTCAGCAGCTCGGTGAGGCGGTAGCCGCGCTCGAGCTGGGCGGCCGAGACCTTGTCCAGCTCGGACCCGAAGGTCGCGAAGGCCTCGAGCTCGCGGAACTGGGCAAGATCGATCTTGAGTGAGCCAGACACCTTCTTCATCGCCTTGATCTGCGCCGCGCCGCCTACCCGGGACACCGAGATGCCCACGTCGATGGCAGGCCGCACGCCGGACTTGAACAGGTCGTCTTGCAGGTAGACCTGGCCGTCGGTGATCGAGATCACGTTCGTCGGGATGTAGGCGGACACGTCCCCGGCCTTGGTCTCGATGACAGGTAGTGCGGTGAGCGAGCCCGCGCCGAGCCCGTCAGAGAGCTTGGCCGCGCGCTCGAGAAGCCGGGAGTGGAGGTAGAAGACATCGCCTGGGTAGGCCTCTCGTCCTGGGGGGCGGCGAAGCAGCAGGGCGAGCTGGCGGTAGGACTCGGCCTGCTTGGACAGGTCGTCATAGACGATGAGGGCGTGCTCGCCCTTATCCATCCAGTGCTGGCCCATGGCGCAGCCGCCATAGGGGGCCAGGTACTTGAAGGGGGCGGGATCAGAGGCTGGGGCCACGACGACGACCGTGTAGTCCATCGCGCCGCGCTCGTTGAGGACGTTCACCGTCTGGGCGACGGTCGAGGCCTTCTGGCCGATGGCCACGTAGATGCACTTCACGCCCAGACCCTTTTGGTTCAGGATCGTGTCGATGCACACCGTCGTCTTGCCGGTCTTGCGGTCACCGATGATCAGCTCACGCTGGCCGCGACCGATCGGGATCATCGAGTCGATGGCCTTGATGCCCGTCTGTAGGGGCTCGTGCACCGGCTTGCGACCCGTGATGCCCGGAGCCTGGATCTCCATGCGCCGGCGCTCGGCCCCGAGTATCTCGCCCTTGCCGTCGATCGGCTCGCCCAGAGCGTTGACGACCCGGCCCAGCATCGCGTCCCCGACCGGGACGTCGAGGATGCGGCCGGTGGCCTTTACCATTGAGCCCTCTTCGATCTCGGCGGCGGACTCGGAGTCACCGAGGATCACCGCACCGATCGAGTCCTCGTCGAGGTTCAGGGCCAGCCCGAGCGTGGTGTTCTCGAACTCGAGCAGTTCGTTGACTCCGGCGTCGGGTAGCCCCGACACCCGGGCGATGCCGTCGCCGACCTCGAGCACGCGACCGACCTGCTTGGACTCGAGGGACGGCTTGAAGCCCTCGAGCCCCTTCTTGAGGGCAGCGGTGATCTCAGATGGGTTGATGGTCAGCTCACTCATGCGTTCTCCGTTCGGTACCGGGCTGCACCCGGCCACGAGGACTTCTCTCAGATCGCCTCTCGCAGTTGTGAGAGGCGAGTGCGGACAGAGCCGTCGATGACGGTCTCGCCTATCTGGGCGACGACACCGCTGAGCACCGTCGGGTCCACGATCACCTTCACGTCGACGGCCCTGCCGACCGCTGCCTGGAGCGCGGCCGCCAACCTGGCTCGCTGGTCAGCGTCGAGATCGATCGCAGTGCGGACCTCGGCCACGACCTTGTCGGCCGCGTTCGCGTTGATGCCGACCAGCTCGCTGACGATCGCTGGGATGTCTCCGGCGCGGCCTGTCGCGACTGTCATCGAGACGAGGGCTGTCGTGACGGCGCTGGCCCTGTCGCCGAGCAAGCTCTCGACGATCTCCTGGCGGCGAGCCGGGGGGATGTGAGGCTCGCACAGGGCGTCACGCAGCTCGTCGGACTGCTCCAGGGCCCTG
>JAHFUU010000489.1 GCA_023264915.1 Microthrixaceae bacterium
TGGGTGAGCTCATGGAGACATCTGTCGTGGTCTCGGTCCATGCGCCCGACCTTCCGCAGACACGTCACATGATCGGAGCGGCCGAACTGCGTGCCATGGCCGACGGAGCGACCCTCATCAACACTGCTCGTGGCGCGCTTGTCGATCATGATGCGCTTGCGCGTGAGCTGGCAACGGGTCGAATGAGCGCCGTTCTGGACGTGACCGATCCCGAACCCCTGCCGCGCAGCTCGCCTCTGTGGGAGATGTCCAACGCTTTCATAACGCCACACCTGGCTGGCTCACAAGGTCGTGAGCTTTGGCGGCTGGCTGACTTGGCGATCACCGAGATCGAGCGGTTCGCTCGTGGTGAGGGTCCGCTTCACCCGGTCACGGCCCCTGATCTTGAGCGAATGGCGTGAGCGACTGTCCGGCACATCGGGCTTCGGGAGGAGCCTGGCAGAGGACTCCGGTCAGGGCTGGCCTCTGCTCGGTCACCCTCCGGTCCTTGCCACCGAGCGAGGTCATAGAGGTCGCAGCCGAGGCCGGATTGGAAGCCATTGAGTGGGGAGGCGACGTCCATGTACCTCCGGGGGATGTAGCTGCAGCTGAAAAGGTCGCCAGGGTGACAGCCGACGCTGGTCTGGTGGTGCCTTCATACGGGAGCTACTTGCGCGCGGGTTCGGTCGACGTGGCATCGGCATGCCGAGAGAACCTTGACGTCGCCCAGGCTCTCGGTGCGACCAACATCCGGGTGTGGACCGATTGGGCGACGGTCGACGGCACGCCCACTGAGCGCCGCAAGGCCATAGCTGCTGACCTCGCAACGATCGCGGACGCCGCAGCGGCCAGGGCCATGACCGTGTCGATGGAGTTCCACGCCTTCACGCTCACCGAGACCGCGGCTTCGACCCTGCGCTTGCTGGATGAAGCTGGCATGCCTCCTAACCTGTTCACATACTGGCAGCCGATGGATGGCCGGCCGGTCAGCGAGAGCTTGGACGAGCTCTCAACAGTCCTGGCCAACCTCTCACATCTTCACGTCTTCTGGTGGAGAAGCTTCGATGAGCGGCTTCCGTTGGATGATGGTGCACAGCTGTGGCGAGCGGCCTTCGATCTGATCGTGGAGCAGGACTGCGCCGGAGGGTCAGAGGCCGCCTCGCCCCGCTGGCCTGGACCTCGGTATGCGTTCCTCGAGTTCGTTCGAGGTGATGCGCCCGATCAACTGCGTGCGGACTCAGCGACCCTTCGTGGACTGCTGAGTGATGCCAGAAGCCCGTGACAGACATGCCCTCTGGATCTCACTCGCGAGCCGGCCCGTACCGACGAGCGCGCGCCAAGAGCTCAGGTTGCCGACCAGCCTCCGTCAGAGGCGAGGATCGTCCCTGTCACGTTCAACGAGTCGTCACTGGCGAGCCAGCAGATCGCTGCGGCTATCCGCTCTGGTTCGGCCATCGAGGGAAGGTTTGCGAAGTACTTCCCGATCACACCTATGCCGAACTCGGACCGGGGAGCGGCCTCTATGTTCGTAATGACAGCGCCAGGGCAGACGGCGTTGCAGCGAATCCCCTGGTCTGCATAGAAGACCGAGGTGGACCGAGTCAGCCCGATCAGAGCGTGCTTGGAAGTCGTGTAGGCGGTGCCACTGGTCGAGCCGCGAAGCGATGCCTCAGAGGCGACGTTGACGATCGACCCCTTGCCGGCCGCCATCATGGTCGGAAGCACCGCCCGGGTCAGCATCATCGGGCCCGTGAGGTTCACACCGAGGACGCGGTGCCAAGTCGCATCGTCAAGCTCGTGGGGAGGCAGAAACCCGTCCATTATCCCCGCGACGTTCGCGAGCACGTCGACCCGTTCGCCCGCCGTGGCGAGGATCTCATCTACCGTCGCTTGTTCGGAGATGTCGCCAACGACTCCAGCCCCGTTGATGTCGCTCATGAGCGCGTCGATTCGCCCGCCGAACACGTCAGAGGCGACCACCCGCGCACCTTCTCGCGACAAGCGAAGGGCCGTCGAGCGACCTATGCCTGAGCCTGCACCCGTGACGATCGCGGTCCTACCGGTGAAACGTTCAGTCATGTGCAGCTCCGGATCGGTTCACGAGGGTGGCTGTCCTGGCGGCAGGGAACCTACCAAGGTACAGATGGAAGCGCCCTCTCCACTGGCAGAGCGGCGGAGGTTGGATCCGCGGCCTGCGAGCCCGTTGGGTAGACGCCTGGCCGGACCTGGCCTCGTTCAGGTCGGCGCCTGGCCCACCGGAGCCCTGGCGCCGGCCGAAGGCGCCGCTACAAGCGGCTTCGGTCATGCTCCCCCATCGCCGTCGGGAGCCCCTCTCGGTCAAGTCTCCGGTCGGCGTTTGCCACATCGACAACAGATCGTCGATTCTGGATCCGCAACGCTGCTCTTGGGACGCTCGGTCGGGCTGTTCGATGCGTCTGTTCGATGCGTGCGGCTGCTCACATAGCTTCGGATCACCACATGATGTCTGTGCGGGCGTCGTCCACGGCAGACCTGTGGAAGTGCCCGACGACCGCCTTCTTGTAGTTCTTCGCCTGGTCGACAGGCGAAGGGCCGAGCAAGAAGTTGGTGATGTTGTTCACACTGCCACCCTGTAGGAGTTGATCGGCTCCCGTGCCCGGAACGTAGAAGTAGACGTCACCGAACCCGTCGGTGTTGAAGTCGCCGACCAACGGGCGGGAAGTGGCGGCACCCGGCACTGCTCGAGCGGTCGAGGTGTTGAAAGGCCATGCGTTGGTTGCCACTGCCTTGCCGGGGAACCACCGCACCGTGTCCCACGGTCCGGTCGTCGGCACGAGCACGATGTCCTGGTACGCGTTGCCGTCCATGTTGGTCAGGATCGGCGTGTCCGACGCCGCACCCAGCGGCCAGATGCTGAGTGAGGCGGTGAATTGGCCGGTGGTTTCGGCCGACCAGACACGCTCGAGCGCTCCCGTGGTGGAGTGGAGGAACACGTCGTCGCGCCCGTCGCCGTTGAAGTCACCGACCAGCGGACGGTAGGCGTTGCCATCGATTGAAGGCAGGGTGATC
>JAHFUU010000490.1 GCA_023264915.1 Microthrixaceae bacterium
GCCGGCCCTCCGGGTGCGCGAGCGCGAGCATACCGAGCGCCAGCTTCCCGGTGTCCCCGTGGCGAGAGGCTTCTACGAGGCTGCGCCCCGGCTCGACGCGCCATGTCCGGGATCGGGCTGTCCACCTTCTTGCCTCGGGCTCCAACGGCGTTCACACCTGGCCGGGTGTGTGGGTGTGTGGGTGTGTGGGTGTGTGGGTGCCGCTCGCACGGCCAAGCCCGAGATGGGCCCGGGTGACCAGGAGCGCTAGGCCCGGGAGGAGAACCCCTCGATCGTGCCCGGGAAGGTGCGCTCCAAGAACTCGACATCCATCGACTCGGTGGCCCCGTCGATGCCGAACGCCCACCGCAGGTACGCAACACACAAGTGGTCAATCAACGCGTAGCTGCGACTCGGATCGAGGTTGTCGGGACGGCAGCCGTCCTCGGCACGGGCGAAGTAGCCGGCAAGGGCCGGTTGGCGGCTCGAGAACTGCGACAGGCCCCCGCGCGCCCAGATGGGCGCGCACAGGTCCAAGGACGCGTTGTGGCCAGCGTTGCTCAGCACAGCGATCGCGCTGGGTGACGGCTGCGCTCTGGACGAAGGCCGGCCTGATAGCCACTCGTATACGACTTGTTCGTTCGGAAGCTGGTTGATGCTGTCCTGATCCGACGCGATCAGAAGGGTCGGTTGTGACGGCAAGTCGGCTGACGCTAGAGCCTCCCTGGTGCGATCGGGTGGGCCGGTGCCGTAAGGCTCGGCCCCCGCCGGGGTGCTCACGGGTACATCGGTAGCGAGGCCGATGATGGCCTTGACGGGTTGCTCTACAGCAACGCGGAACGCTGTTCGACCACCTGACCCGTGACCCTCGACCGCAACGAGGTCAAGGTTCATCGTGCCTTGAAGCTTGCCACCCGGCTCGAGGTTGGCCATGTTGAGCGCTCGCGAAGTCGAGCGCATGTCGGTGATGTCCTGATCGGCAACCTCTGTTGGACTGGCGACCGGAACGAACTCGGCCGCCAACGCGCGCTCTTGGTGATCGGGGGCTGCAACGACGAAGCCCCAAGATGCGAGATGCTCGAAGTGGCGAGCCGCGAACCAGTTGAACGATCCCCTGTCGTGGCTGAAGATGACCACCGGGAAAGGCATCTCCCGGTTGGGCGGCGGCGAGTCCAAGAGGTCGACCCTGACAGAGTCGACCATCTCTGGCGGCAGGGAGCCACGGACGGCTTCGGGGAATGCCGATGCCGTGCTGTAGCCAGCGATGACCGGGTACTGGCCAGGGTTGCCCGCGTCGGCTGGGTAGAAGACCGCGGCACGGCGCGAGGCCACCGCTTCACCGGTTGACCCATCCGCTGGAACCGGTACCGGCTCTGGAGAAACCGCGCCCGAGCGTGAAGGCGGAGCTTCTGCTCCTCTTGGTTGAAGGGACCGGGCTGCACTGGTGACGTCCCCCGAAGGTCGGTCGATCGCCACCTCAGCCACGCCCACCTTGTAGGGCCCCGGCTTGGAGAAGTCGATCGGCAGGACCCTCCGGGTTGCCGGCGGCATGGAGGTCGTGCTCGTCGTCTCGCGCCCGGCCGAGCACCCCGGGGCCACGAGCACGAGCACGAGACACACGACCAGCCGGGTCGCCCGGCCTCGACTTGCCATGGGGGCAGATCCTACGGGGTCAGCAGTTCCCGTTGACACAGGTCCCGTTGACGGCTGGCAGCTCTCAGCCAGTGTGGCGGGCCTGCTTGGTCCGGTACATCGACTGATCAGCCAGGGCCAGCAGCTCGTTTGACTCGACTGATGGATCCTCCGTGGAAGACAGGCCGACACTGGCTCCCGCCAGCAGCTGATGGCGGTCGACCAGCATGGGCACGAGCATCGTCTGCTCGATCCTGGCGAGCAGCCCCTCGACCTCGCCCTCTGGCATGTTCTCGCACACGATCACGAACTCGTCGCCGCCGAGCCTCGCAACCGTGTCCACATCACGTATCACCCTGGATAGCCGGCTCGCCACCTCTATCAGAACCTGGTCCCCGGCTGCATGCCCGTAGCTGTCGTTGACCTGCTTGAAGTCGTCGAGGTCGATGAACAGAACCGTGACCGAATCGGACCCGCGCCGGAGCCGGCCGCACGCCTGATGCAAGCGATCCTCCAGCAACATCCGGTTGGGCAGCTGCGTCAGCGGATCGTGGGTTGCCTGATGTGCCAGCCGCGACTCTGCCCTGCGACGATCGGTCACATCCTCGAAGGTGGCGATCCACCCGGAACGACTCTCACCCCGACCGAGTGGGACGAACTTCGCGTGAGCCCAGCGAGGGAACAGCCCCGTCTGGACTCGGAACGTGACCTGAGCCGGTACTCCTGTGACCAGAACCTGGCCCGCTGCACTCACCACGTCCGGCAGGTCCTCGTGGTGGACTGCGCTCTCCCAGCCATGGGACAGCAGTTGATCGGTCGGCAAGTTCAGGATCTGTTGCACCGCGTCGTTGCAGAAGACCACGAACCCGCGAGCGTCAGCCGAAAGGATGCCCAGCGGTAGCGCCTCTGCCAGGGAGAGGAACCGATCCTGCCCGTCGGCACGGTCCATCCCGCGGCCAGAAGCCAGCTCTGCTTCGACCTGAGCCGAGATGTCGCGAACCCTGAGCACCGCGCCGTGGAGATCGGGGTGGTTGGTCGCATCGATGACCGTGGTCTCAAGGGTTGACCATTCACCAGTCGCGCTTCGCGCTCGCACTCGGATGGTCTCCTCGAAGCCCGGGGTGGCGCGCGCTCTCTCGATGACGTCGAACACCAACACCAGGTCATCTGGATGCAGGTGCTCGGCGATGTGGTGACCGGCACGCTCTGCGCCCCTGTACCCGAGCGTTTCGTTCTGCGATGACGCGATCAGCTCACCGCGGGTGGACACGAGCAGCATGAACTCGGTCGCGTAGTCACGAAGCGCCCGCCGGATCCTTGCTGTTTCGTCACCGTCGGCACGTGCAGGCCCAACCGAGCGAAGCGGCGGCTGGGAAGTGTCCCAATCGGCGTGGTCAAGTCCCTTGTCTTTCATG
>JAHFUU010000491.1 GCA_023264915.1 Microthrixaceae bacterium
ACGAAGGTGGCCAGCGCGATGATCGCGACCGCATGCGGAAGGTGAGCGACGATCGCTTCCTTGGTGTCGACCAGACCCGCTCCGGAACCGCCGACGAGCCGCTCGACCCCGGCGGGGGGATGAACCGCACGAACGTCCCGGACGAGCTGCTCGCCCCGGTTCGACACGGGTTCCACCCCAGGCACAACCGAGAGCCATTGACCGGCCGCGGTGTCCAAGCGCGCTGTGGCCGGCCCCGCCGGAAGCACCTTGACGCCGCTGACGAAGACGCCGGTCGCGGAATCCACACGGGAGACGCCGGGAACCGCCGACAGCGACCTCGCATACTCCTCGAGGCTCGCCCCGGTCGGTCGGGCGCCCGGCAGGACGATGGCCATCGCACCCGTCTCCCTGGAGTCGAAGCCTGACCGGAGCGCGTCACCCACCTGACGACTGGTCGCTGTTGGCGGAAGGGCACGGTCATCGGCGAGGCCCATGTCGATCCGCAAGAACGGCGATGCGACTGCGACCAGCACTGCGCTGGTGGTGACCGCGACGAGCACCGGCCGCGCCATCACGGCGCTCGCCATCCGGTACCAGAAGCTGTCCTTCAAGTCGAGGTCGGATGCAGGGCTGCGACGACGCCCTACGGGAAGCGCGTCGATCCGATCACCGAGCACGGCGATCAGGGCGGGGAGGACCACGACCGAACCGAGCACAGCCGTCGCGACGACCGGGATCCCCGCGTAGGCGAACGACTTGAGGAAGTCGATCGGGAAGACCAGCAGGGCAGACATCGAGATCGCTACGGTCAGCCCGCTGAACACGACGCTGCGACCCGCCGTCGCCACTGTCGCGACGACCGAGTCGTGTGGCTCCTTGCCCTTCACCCGCTCCTCCCGATAGCGCGACACGACGAACAGCGCGTAGTCGATGGCCAGACCGAGGCCAAGCGCGGTGGTCAGGTTGAGCGAGAAGATCGACACCGTCGTCACACCCGCAAGCACCTTCAGCGCGACAAAGGTGCCGGTGATCGCGAAGCCGCCCGCGAGCAGTGGCAACAGGGCAGCTACCACCGACCTGAAGACGAACACCAGCACCAGAAGGGTCAACGGCAGAGCGATCATCTCGGCGAGCTTCAGGTCCGCCTCGATGGTGCCGCCCATCTGGTGGAAGGCCTCTGCCAGGCCGCCCACCTGGGTCACGACGACCTCTCCTCCAGCGTTGTTGAAGCGCTGTGAGATCCCCTTGATCGCGTCGCGCACCTGATCCTCGTCGCCGCTCAAGCGCCCGAGGACCAAGGCGCTGCCGGCGTCCTTGCTACGGAGCGGTGGCGGGCTGCCGAGCGCCCAGTACGAGGTGACCTGGCTCATGCCCGGTTGAGCAGCAAGCTCACCAGCAACCGCGTTGCCGGCAGCCGCGACGACCGGATCGTCCACATCGACACCATGCCTGGCCGGGCTGACGAGCACGACCACGTTGGGGTTGCCAGTCCCGAGCACATCGGTCAGGTACTTCTCGGCTCGGGTCGATTCAGCCGCCGGGTCGCTGAACCCGCCACTTGACAGTCGTGTGGAGACATCCCCGCCATAGGTGCCAGCAGCCACGAAGAGCACCACGAAGGCGACGAGCACCGCCCTGCGGCGGCGTACGAGCCGCTCGCCCAGTCGCAGGAAGGCCGCTCCCTTTCGAGGTCGATCGAGGCCGGTACCCCGGCTGCCCAGATCTCCTTGCACCCGATCTGGGGCCGGCCCATCACCGCGGGTCATGGTCAGGCTCATCTCGCACCTCTTTCCTATCAGCGATAACTTATCATCGATAGGAAACAGTGGCCGCTCGCTTCTGTCCACGTGATTCGTGTCACGCGGGATCCAGACGACAACCCTCAGCTGGAAGCAAGGTTCAAGAAGTGCTCGTGGACCCTCAGATCGCCACCACCGCTCGCGGTGGTGGCGAGCTCGGGGTGGAACGCTGTCACCAGGACGCGCCCCTGCTGGCACGCCACCGCGTGCCCTGCAACCGATGCGAGCACGTCGACACCGGAACCGATCCTGTCGACATACGGGGCGCGGATGAACACCCCGTGGAAGGGACCATCCTCGATCCCGTCGATTGCGAGGGCGGCCTCGAAGGAGTCGACCTGGCGACCGAACGCGTTGCGGCGGACGTCTATGTCGATCGCATCGAGGCAACGCTGGTCCGGGCGACCGTCCAGCACCCGCGACGCGAGCAGGATCATGCCTGCACAGGTACCCATCACGGGGAGCCCTTCCCGCAACCGACGCGCAAGCGGATCGAACAGGCCCGCAGTGGTGAGCAGCCGTGAGATCGTCGTCGATTCACCACCGGGCATCACCAGGGCAGCGACCGAATCCAGAGTGTCAAGGCAACGGACCTCGACCGGTGCTGCACCGAGGACCTCGAACGCTTCGACGTGGAGAGCCACCGCTCCCTGGAGGGCGAGGACACCGACCTTCACCTCGTCACCTCACGGTCCTCACCGCATGAGCTGGCCCACCGCACCCGCGTGCACCCAGTGATCGACTGGAAGGACCGTGCCGCCAGCGTCACCAACCGCGATCCGCGAGCTTGGTGTCCAGGCCGTCGATCTCCAGCCCGGGCATCGCCCCGCCCAAGCCCCGACTGACCTTCACGAGGATGTCCGCGTCCCGGTAGTGGGTGGTCGCCTCGACGATGGCCTTGGCACGTGAAGCGGGGTCGTCGGACTTGAAGATGCCAGAGCCCACGAACACGGCCTCGGCACCGAGCTGGATGACCAACGACGCGTCAGCCGGGGTGGCGATGCCCCCGGCGCAGAACAGAGGCACAGGCAGCCTGGCGGTCTGGGCGACCTCTTGGACCAGTGGCAGCGGTGCCTGGAGGCGCTTGGCCCAATCGAAGAGCTCGGGGCCGTCTGCGGTGGTCAGCTTGCCGATGTCGCCCAGTATCGAGCGGAGATGGCGCACGGCTTCGACGATGTTGCCGGTGCCTGCCTCGCCCTTGGAGCGGATCATGCAGGCTCCCTCGCTGATCCTGCGAAGGGCCT
>JAHFUU010000492.1 GCA_023264915.1 Microthrixaceae bacterium
GGCACGACGACCAACGGTCTGGGCGACCAGCAACCCTGCGGCCACGGCCGCCAAGGCGAGCAGGCCAGCCACAACCAGGAGCCGTGCCCGTCTCGGTGCGTCGGGCACACGGCTCGGGGCTTGCCGATCCTGGATGCCGCGGATCGCGGCGGCAGCTCTGGCTGTGTACTCGTCCTTCAGGGTCTCGTATCCGGCATCGTCGATCTCACCAGATGCATGCTCCCCCTCGATCTCGACGAGCGACTGCAGCATGAGATCACGCTGCTCTTGCAGTGCAGCGAGCCTGGCGGGATCGCGACGGCCCGCTGCCGGTGCACTCGACGCCGTGCCTGAATCGATCTCGACGTCGGGGCTGTCACTTCCTGCGGGGGAGGTGCCGGACGGGGCCAATGGCCCGGAGCGGCGCTCGGCGCGGCCGCGCTCGATGCCGCGGCTGGCATCAGGCCGTGCCGCGCGGCGAGCGGCCGTGCCCCCTGTCGTGCTCGTCACCGCACGCCTGCCGGGCATCATCTGACTCCTGGAGTCGGGCCTGTCGCTTGCTCACCCGGCAGGGCCCCGATGCCGCTGCTGTGCCCGAGCGCATCAGCGACGAGGGCTCGGTCCTGCTCAGTGGCATGAGGCCTGCTCGCGCCCGACCTCTGCCGGATGGCAAACACGAGGCCACCGACTGCCAGGACGAGCACGGCGGCCGGGATCGCCCAGATCAACCCGGCCAGACCCGAGGCCCCAGGTGTCAACAAGATGTTGTCGCCATAGCGTTCGGCGTAGAACGCGCGGATCCGCTCGGGGCTCTGGCCCTGCTCGAGGCGCTGGGCGATGTCAAGGCGTATCTGCTTGGAGATGTCGGCGTCGGACACGGCAACGGATTCACCGCTGCAGGTCGGGCAGCGAACGGTCGCGGCGATCTCAGCTACCTGTTCGGTTGGCGTCGACGGGTCGCGCGGAGCGAACGCCCCGAAGGCAAGGGTCAGGGTGAGCACAACGAAGATGACCACCCACGGAGCCCACGACGACCGCCATCGGGGCACAGGACCCGGCCCGGTCCTCGCGGGCGAACCAGCAGGCACAGGCTGCGCTCCGGGCTGTCTCATCGGGCCTTCTCGCGGGCTTGCGCGATCACAGACTCGACCTCGCCGGCATGGATACCACCGACGAACTTGTAGATCACCTGGCCGCTGGGCGAGATCAGGTAGGTCTCGGGAAGCTTGAAGACGCCGAACTCGAGCACGGCCGAACCTTGGGTGCCGGCCAGCACCGGCCAGTCGCCGCCGTTGGTCTGGAAGAACCGGCGGATGCTCGCCTCGTCGTCTTGGAACGCGACGCTCACAAGAGTCAGGTCGTTGGCCTCCTTGTGCATGTCGGTCAGCTTCTTGAGCTCGGGATGCTCGATGATGCACGGCTGGCACCAGCTGGCGAAGAAGTTGACGAGGACGAACTTCCCGCGCTGGTTGTCGATGTCAAAGGAGCCGCCGTTGAGTGTCTTGCCGGCAAGTGCGGGTGCCGCTCGTCCCAACAGGGGACTCTCGGTCTCACGGTCCGACGCAGGCGATCGGGTGGCCAGCACGGCGAGGAGGGCAACGACCACGACGGCCACGGCTGCGGCGACATAGGGAGCGAGCCGCCGGTTGGGAGGCGCCGGGAGGCCGGCTTCAACGGAGGACATCAGCTCATCACCGCCGCTCCGTGTCCAGCCCGACTCGCCGCCACGCTCTCCGGGCCTGTGCCCGGCTCGCCGATCAGGCCGTTGCCGCTGCCGCCTGAGCCCTCGACATCGGGGCTCTCCCTTCGGCCAGCCTTGGCGGTGCGCACGGGCACCGCTGCGAGCACCGTTCCCACAGCCATGATCCCCCCGCCTATCCAAAGCCACATGATCAGGGGTTGGATCGTGATGCGCACCGTGACAGGCGCAGTGTCATCCCTTGGGAGGTCCAGCAGCGAGAGCGCCACGTCGCGGGCGGGAGACGTGGCGACCGAAGGTGTGGAGACGAGGCTTCGCCCTGAGCTGAACCGGCTCAGGGCAGGTGAGAGGGGGCGGCCGTCGACCTCGATCGTCGCTTCGAAGGCGATCCGGTTGTCGTGGCTACGCTGCTCGGTCCCTGTGTATCGGAAGCTGTGACCAGCGAACTCACCCACCTGCCCGCGCGCCAAGGTGAGCTCGGTCTGGCGGATGTGCGCGGAGCTGGCCGCGAACGCCACGGCGATGGTGATGACGCCAAGGTGCACGATCATGCCCCCGTTGGCGCGACCGACGAGGCAACGCCACCGAGATCGCCGGAAGGCAAGGCCGAGCTGGCGGAGTGCAGACCCTGCGGCGAACCCGGCCAGCGCGAACGCAAGCAGGGCAAGGGCCCCCCGAGCCCCCAGCGCCACAGCGCCAACAGCGCACAGCGTCCCGAAGGCAGCCGGCCACAGGAGGCGGTAGCGGATCAGCTGGCCGGTGGCCATGCGCCAGGGCAGCACCGGTGACACTGCCATCAAGAACAGGATCGTGAAGCCGATCGGCATGGTCATCCGGCTGAAGTACGGCACCCCGACCGAGATCCGGTCACCGGAAAGGGCCTCGACGATCAGCGGGAACACCGTCCCGAGAAGCACGACGAGAGCGAACGCGGCGAACGCCACGTTGTTGGCAAGGAAGGCGCTCTCACGGGACAGGGGGGAGTCGATACCTCCCGCGCTCCTCAACCGATCGCCGCGCCACCCGATGAGAGCTACCGAAACCAACACGACCACCCCGACGAACCCGAGGAGCGCCGGACCGATGCCTGACTCGGTGAAGGAGTGAACCGAATCGAGGACACCCGAGCGGGTCAGGAAGGTCCCGAGGATCGTGAGCGAGAAGGTCGCACAGAGCAGCGACAGGTTCCATACCCGCAGCATGCCTCGCCGCTCCTGCACGATGACCGAGTGGAGGTAGGCCGTTGCGGTGAGCCAGGGAAGGAACGACGCGTTCTCGACAGGGTCCCATGCCCAGTACCCGCCCCATCCGAGAACCTCATAGGACCACCACGAGCCGAGAACTAT
>JAHFUU010000059.1:0-1747 GCA_023264915.1 Microthrixaceae bacterium
TATCGCGTCGGTGAGCTGGATCTCGCCGCCGGCGCCGGGCTCGACCTGCTCGAGCACGTCGAAGATCTCTGGGGTGAACACGTACCTGCCCATCACGGCCAGGTTGGAAGGAGCCTCTGAGGGCTGGGGCTTCTCGACTATGTCGATGATGCGTACGAGGTTCTCGGTGAGCCTCTCGGGCTCGACGCAGCCGTATGAGGAGATCTCATCGAGAGGGAACTCCTTGAGCGCCACGACCGAACGCCCGTAGTGCTCATAGGTCGAGATCATCCCTTCGATCACCTGTGAGCGGCGGTCCATGATGTCGTCACCCAACAGGACGACGAACGGGTTGGCACCGACATGCTTGCGGGCGACAGAGACGGCGTGGCCCAGGCCCAAGGGCTCTCCCTGGCGCACGTAGTGGATGTCAGCCATCTCGGCAAGCGCCTGGATCTCGCCGAGATCGTGGACCTTTCCGTTCTGCTCGAGGTAGTACTCGAGCTCGAAGTTGCGGTCGAAGTGGTCCTCCAGGGTCCGCTTGCCCCGTCCGGTGATTATCAAGATGTCGGTGATTCCCGCGCGTACGGCCTCCTCCACCACGTATTGGATCGCCGGCTTGTCCACGACGGGCAGCATCTCTTTGGGCTGGGCCTTGGTCGCGGGCAGGAACCTGGTTCCCAATCCTGCGGCAGGGATCACCGCCTTGGTCACCACATGCTTGGTCATCTCGCGGACTCTACCCCTGTTGGTTCGGGGCACGGGGCCCGCGCAGCCCCGGCGGTTCGGCCGGCACAGCAAGGATCGGGCCGCGGAGTTTGGCCGGCGGGGCAACTCCGATACACTTGGCACTCTCAGTTGTCGAGTGCCAAAGCCTTTCGGCTGGCGGTCACAAAGAGCACCCCGGCATCTCGGCAGACGAGCATCTTGACACGCGAGTTTCACCAGATGATGGCGCCAACCCAGACCTCACGATCGGCGGAGGACTCCTGACATGCCGACCTATGAGTACCGCTGCAAGGACTGCGGCCACGAGCTCGAAGCCGTTCAGTCCTTCACCGACGACGCTCTGGCTGAGTGCCCGGCCTGTGGTGGCAAGCTCAAGAAGGTCTTCGGCACCGTCGGCATCTCGTTCAAGGGCAGCGGCTTCTACAAGAACGACAGCCGCAGCTCGGCCACCAAGAAGTCCCAGACCACCGCGGCAGCGTCGACCAAGTCCGAATCGACATCGTCGCCCTCGGGATCCTCAAGCGATTCCTCCCCGGCCTCTGCTTCGGGCTCTTCGCACTCGTCAGGGTCCTCTGACGGCTCGTCGACAGGTTCCAACGGTTCCAAGGGGTCCAAGGCGCCGACCCCGGCCTGACAGGTGCCGGCCTGACAGGTGCCGGCCTGACTTGCCGGCAATGCGGCCACAGATCGGGTTGGCCGCCTCTTTGTCGCGCCGCACGTGTGGCAGCCGTGACGCTCCGTGGCAACAGGCGGTACTCTGTCTTTCCATGTCGGTGGATCAGAGGGTCGCAGAGCACGATCGGTCAGTCCTTTCCTCGCGCGCCGGTGTGACCGCCACGGATGCCAGGGCCGTCGCAGACGTCTCCCCCGCAGGCGCCGCCGATGCAGATGTCTCCGGTGCGGTAGCCACCGATGCTGCGGACCCCGGCGCCCCCAAGCCCGAGACCGACGGCCGCCTGTTGCGGAGCGAGCGCACCAAGCTGGCGATCGTGGAGGCCCTGCTCGAGTTGATCCGGGAGGGAGATGTCCGTCCTTCGAG
>JAHFUU010000059.1:1757-9176 GCA_023264915.1 Microthrixaceae bacterium
CTTGCATCGCAGAGAAGGCAGGCGTCACCCAGCGCACCTTGTTCAACCAGTTCGGCGACATGAAGACCCTGTTCGCCGCAGCCGCCCGGCGCCACACGCAGCGGGTGGCCAGCCTCCTGCCTGCTGCCGTGCCTGGCGATCGGCAGACCCGCGTCGACCACTTCAGCGACCAGCTGGCACGACTGCTCGAAGAGGTGATGAACATCAGGTGGTCTGTGATGACCTCAGCCGAGGGCCGAGCGCGATATGGCGAGAGCCTCATGCTCTTCAACGCCGCGATCCGCCACCAGCTCGGCACGGCATTCGACGAGGAGCTGTCCCAGCTGCCCGAGGCGGACCGTTCGGCTGTTCTCGATCTGCTCGAGATCGAAGGCGACCCCTTGACCTGGCGGCTGCGGCGGGTCCAGCAAGGGCGTTCGTTCGAGGAGGCCACCGCGCTCCTGCGCCGAGCGATCGACGCCCAACTGGGCAGCCAGCCAGACACCTAGCGGGGCTGCGCCCCAGCCCGACAAGTCGTGTGTCCGGGATGGGATCCGCGGCTCCTCATCTGTTGGGGCGCCGTTGGCGCTCACACCTGGTTCCGTGTGGGGCCCGCTCGCTGCCGCTCGGTGTTCGTACGGGCAAGCCCAAAGATCGAGCGAGGTGACCGTCGGGCTGTGGTGGCATCTTCGAGCTTGCCTCGGCCAGAGGCTGACTCGCGCTTGTCGTGATTCAACCTTGGAGGATCTCTACGCAGATCAGCTCTGCCGTAGCCGGATCAGGGTCCGGCAGGCAGATGATCGCGGGTCCAGCTCGACACCGGACCGGTGTCGAGCGGCAAACGATCGAGGGCTCCAACAGGGTCGCCGAGCAGAAGGGCTCCCGCACAGGCCTGGCGTCAGGACATGCCCCTTCCCCAGCTCGGTCGTACCGCCTATATTCTCCGGCACTCGCCGAACCTCGGCCCGTGCCCGGCCTTCACCGGACATCTCATCGCCACCGGGGCCGACACTCCCCCCGGCACGCGACCGCAATGATCGTCTTCACCCGGCACAGCTCGGGTGCTGCCCGACGGAGGTTCGATGCGCATCTACTCGTGGCGCTGGCGGGTGACCCGAGCCCACCCAACTCTTTACCGGGTGGCCACTGTGGTGGTCGCCATCTCGACAGCCGGAGCAACCGCGACCCTCGTGCGGCAGGCCGAGCTGAGGGCCGAGGCCTGGGGCCCGGGGCGCGAGGTCCCGGTCGCCACACACGACCTGCCAATGGGGACTGTGGTCGCCGACAGCGACTACCGGATGGAGGCTCGACCCACGACGCTCGTCCCTGCCGGTGCCCCGAGCCCGACCGATCCCCTGGTGGGAAGGGTGATCGTCAGCGCTGTGTTCGAAGGTGAGCCCCTGACGGTTGGCCGCCTAGGGCCCGATGGGGTCAGTGGGCTCTCAGCCATGCTTCCTCCGGGAAGCGTCGCAATGCTTGTACCTGGAACGGCCCACCTACCACGGCTGGAGGTGGGTGACGCCGTCGAGCTCTTCGGCAGTGACCGCAGCCTCGGGGTCGGCCAGACCGGTCCGGCTCCAGCAGCGCGCGGAGGGGGCGTCGAGCCCGCCGGCCACTCCGGCACGGTCCTCGATGTGGCAACCGACGGTTCGATAACGGTGGCCGTAGACGCTCGCGACGCCAGCACGGTCGCGTCTGCGATCCTTGACGGATCGGTCCTGGTGGCCTTGACACACCACTGACGGCTGGCAGGCCCTGTTCGGCGAAGAGCCACCATTCCCGAGGATCGGTCCTGGTGGCCTTGACGCATCACTGTCTCTGACACATCACCGTCTCTGACACATCACCGTCTCTGACACATCACCGTCTCTGACACATCACCGTCTCTGACACATCACCGTCTCTGACACATCACCGTCTCTGACGCATCACTGTCTCTGACACATGGGGCTCGGCCCCGGCCCTGACGAGACTGCCTGGGACCCTCCGGGTGCTGCGCCCCTTCGTGCTCGCGTCCAACGTGGCGACGATCGCACGGCCAGGCGCCAGCCGGGGTGACGACCCGGCTGGCAGGAATGTCGGCCATCTCCGGCACCCTGTCACGGGACACCCGCCGATCGTGGGCCGGCTGGGCATCCGGCTCGGTGCCGGGTCGCCGAACCGGCCTGCCTTGCCCTGACCGCCTGGGCGCTGGAACACTTCTCGTGCCGCCAGGTCCGGGGCCCGGCGGACGCCCCCGGCGAAAGGACCCCGACACGTGCGTGCCTGTCCCAACCGTGCTGCGGCCGTCGCCGCGTCGGTACTGCTCCTTGTTGCCTCGGCGTGCTCGCGCTCTGATGAGTCGACCGGCGCGGCCGCGGGTGGCGGGGCGCCAGTGGGGGGCCAGCCTGGCGGCGAGAGCTCTGACCAGCAGGCAACGACGACGACCACCACATTCGTGCCGCGCCGGTTCACGATCGGTGCCACCGGTGACATCTTGGTCCATGCGCCGGTCATGCGATCGGCCACCGCGTACGCCGGCGGCAAGGGCTATGACTTCAACCCCATGTTCGACGACGTCCGCGACATGATCTCCGGTGTCGACCTGGCCATCTGCCACCAGGAGACACCGATCTCAGCTGACGGCAAGAACCTGACGGTTCCGAACACGCTCAGCTTCAACGCCCCGAAGGAGATCGCGCCGGCGCTCAAGGCTGCCGGCTTCGAGGGGTGTGACACTGCCTCGAACCACACCTATGACCGCCAGCTCTCAGGCGTGATCCAGACCCTTGACATGCTCGACGCCGCCGGTCTCAAGCACGCCGGCAGCACCCGGAGTGCCGCCGATGCCGACTCGGCGCCGATCTATGACGTGAAGGGAGTCAAGGTAGGCCACCTCGCGTACTCCTACACGATCTACAACAACGCGGGCCCGAGCCTCCAGGTGCCCCCTGACGCGCCCTGGCTGAAGTCGATGCTCTGGCCCGCAGTCGGCAAGGACGGCATCCTCGCAGATGCTGCCAAGCTCAAGGCCAAAGGTGCAGACGTCGTGCTGGTGAGCATGCACTGGGGCGATCAGTACATCTCCAAACCCAACGCTCAGCAGCAGCAGCTTGCGGCCGACCTGCTCGCTTCACCCGACGTCGACCTGATACTTGGTGACCACGTGCACGTCGTGCAGCCATGCCAGAAGATCAACGACAAGTACGTGATCTACGGGATGGGCAACTTCTTGTCGAACCAATCCCCCACCCAGGACCGCTCCCTCAAGGTCGAGAACCAGGACGGGTCGTGGTACCAGTGGGAGTTCGCCGAGACCTCCCCGAAGGTCTTCAAGGCGCAGAGCATGCAGTTCGCACCCACGTGGGTCGTGACCCAAGGGCACAAGGTCTCGCGTGCGACACCGGACAAGTTCGGCCAGTCCCACGACCGCACGGTCAAGGTGATGGGTTCTCTCGGTCCCCTCGGCGCGTGTGACGCCAAGCCCATGTACTGACTCGCATCGGCGAGCAGCCGCCGAGACCGCTTCGGCGGGCGGTGACGGCAACAGCTCGGCGGCAGGGCGGCCGGCAGGAGGTGGAACGGTGAGCGGGTACCCGTGTCAGGTGCCACTGATCGTCACGTCGCGGATGACGATGCTCACGCCCGCCGCGCTCATCGGGAGCCATTCGAGGTCGTTGCCGATGGCTGACACGTCGAGCAGCATTCGTTGAAGCGTCGAAGCGATGGTGAACTCGCGGAGCGGCTCGGCCAGCTCACCTCCCCGGATCCGCAGGCCTTCGGCCCCGGTCGAGAAGTCGCCGCTGACCGGATTGACTCCCGAATGCAGGCCAGAGACATCCTGGACCACCAGTCCCTCTCCCACGTCGGAGACGAGCTCTGCCTGTGAGCGCCCGCCCGGAAGGAGGGTGACCGCCTGGGTGCCCACCCCCGGGGTCGACTTGAAGCCGCCCCGGACTGCCGAGCCGGTCGAGCAGGTGCCGGCACGTCGAGCCGTGTACGCGTTGTGAACGAACCGATCGAGGGTGCCGCCCGCGATCAACACGTTGCGGCGGCACGCCAAGCCCTCGCCGTCGGTGTCAGTGGCGGTGAACGACGCTGGATCGGTTGGATCGTCGACAAGGGTCACGATGGGCGCTGCCACCTCGTCACCCAGGCGTTCGGCGAACAGCGAGCGACCCTTCAGGACCGATTCGCCGTTGAGCGTGTAGCCGAGCAAGGCCAGGAACTGCGCAGTCACCCAGGGGTCCAACACGACGGTCATCCGCTCGCTGGCCGGCTTGGTGGCACCCAGCAGGCGCGTTGCCCGCCGCCCCGCTTCGGCGGCAACCTTGGCGATGTCGAGGTCGCCGGGCTCACGACCGACCGAGAAGCCAAAGCCGGTCTGGGTCTCGCCAGCCTCTGTTGCCATCGCATAGGTGGACAGGTAACAAGACGTCTCGCGCCCTGCGTTGCGGACACCTGTGGTCGAGGCGATCGCACCCTCGAACCTGCTGTCGACGTACTCCGCGGACTCGATGCCAGAGATCCGCGGGTCTGCGGCCCGCACGGCACGCTCGAGCTCCAGAGCCATCTCGATCTTCCGGTCGATCGGGTAGCCGACGAGGGCTTCGCGGTACAGGTCAAGGTCAGGGATCGGGACCCCGTCAGGCTCGGCCAACCCCTGGAACTCGTCTGAGGTCCCGAAGCTCGCGTTGTCCCGCGCCTCGGAGAGGGTCTCGGCCAGCGAGCCGTCATCGAGTGTGGCCGCGTAGGCGAAACCCTGCTTCCCGTCGAGGATCACCCGTATCCCGACGCCCTGGGACTGGGCGGAGGACAGCGACTCGACCTCACCCTCATAGACCTTGATCTCGGTGTCGACCCCCCGGATCACGACAGCTTCCACCTGCTCGCCGCCCCTCGCCCGGGCGAGGACCCTGTCGCCCACCTCTAGAAGGTCATCCAGATCATCCATGGTTCACTCCTGCTGCCAGGATCACGAGGCTGTCCCGCCGACGGTCAGTCGCTGCACTCTGAGGGTCGGTACACCGTCACCTACGGGCACTCCTTGCCCGTCCTTTCCACATGTTCCCGGTGGGCCCATCGCGAAGTCGTTGCCGACCGCATCGATGAGTTGGAGGACCTGGGGCCCGTTGCCGATCAGGTTGCCTTCTCTCAGCGGTTCGGTGATCTCGCCTTTCTCGATGAGGTAGGCCTCGGTCATCCCGAAGACGAAGTCCCCCGTCGCCGTGTTGACCTGGCCCCCACCGAGATGCTTGACGTACACGCCGCTGTCAGTCGATGCAACGATGTCCTCGGGATCGTCGTGGCCGGCGAGAAGGTAGGTGTTGGTCATCCGCACCATGGGGAGGTGCTGGTAGCTCTGGCGACGACCGTTGCCCGAAGAACCCCGGCCTTCCTTGCGCGACCTCAACAGGTCCCACATGTAGTCACTCAGCATCCCGTCCTGGATCAACACGTTGCGCTGCGCGGGGTGGCCCTCGTCATCGATCGCGAAGAAGCCCCATTCCCTTGCCATCGTGCCGTCATCCACGAGGGTCACCAGCGGCGAGGCCACGCTCTCGCCGACACGGCCCTTGAACACCGAAGCGCCCTTGGCAACGAGGTCAGCCTCGAGCCCGTGACCGCACGCCTCATGGAACATGACACCACCCCCACCGGAGGCGATCACCACCGGCATCTCACCAGAGGGAGCGGGCCGCGCGGACAGCTTCGTGACCGCCCGCGCGGCAGCCCGGCTTGCGAGTGCCTGGACATCGTGGAGGTCGAACAGCTCGAAGCCGACCGTGTGACCGACCGATTCGCGCCCCGTCTGAAGGCCGGTGTCGCCCGTGGCCACGCAACTGACGCTGAACAGGGTGCGCACTGCGTCATCGGTCGACATCAGCCCATCGCTGTTGGCAACCAGTATCCGGCGGTGGCTGTCCGCGTAGCTCGCAGCCACCTGGCTGATCACCGATGCCTCGGACCGGGCCGCCTCGTTCGCCTGGACGAGCAGCTCGACCTTGTCGGCCTTGGCGACCGCCTCGGGATAGGTCTGGACCTCATAGCCCCTGGGGACCTCTTGGCGAGTGAGAGCCACGACCCTGGTTCCACCGTCGCCGCCGCGAGCCGCCGCCGCAGCTGCTCTGGCCGCCGCGGTGAGCCCTTCCTCGGTGAGGTCGGCGGTGTGGGCGAAACCCGTGGTGTCACCCACCACGACGCGGATGCCTGCACCCCGGTCCCGCCCCGAGGTGAGCTCCTCGACCTTGCCGTCGTCGAGGTAGGCCGAAGAGGAGCGCTTGTCCTCTGCGAAGATCTCCGCGAAGTCCCCGCCGGTGCGCAGAGCGCCCGACAGGACACGACTGATTACGGCTTCTTCGATCACGGTGCCTCGCTTTCGGCCGGGATCCGGCCCGGGCAGGTTACCGAGCCGGTGGCGTCACCCCTCTCCCTGGTCTCGTCGGGCCGGCTGACGCCGGCCTCGGTCAGCATGTGTGGCCGGTCCAGTGCACGCCATCCCACCAGCGCCACGCCGCTGCCCGCCAGGGATCGCTGTGCCAGCCAGGAGGCGGACCGGCCGATGGCTCGTGGGTGGTTGGCGCGAGCTCGTGCCCGGACTCGCCCAGAACGGATCCGATCGGCACCAGGTCCTCCACGGACAGCTGATCGGATGGCACGGGAGCGTTGGGCGTCGCCTGGCCACCCGAAGAGGTGGCCTGCGCGATGCGCTTCGAGAAGCGAGGCTGGTCAGATGCCACGGCGCTGCGGACCGGGTCTGGTGACGGTGCCGGATTCGCCCGCAGGGTCGCCCGACCGGCCAGGCGGTCAGGCAGATCCAGGGGGATCCCCGCCCGGTTGGGCCAGGTCGGGCCCCACAGGTGGTCAGCAGCATGCGCAAGCTCCGCGGCCAATTCCCACGCGCTCTGATGTCGCCCGGCGGGATCCTTGGTGATCGCCTTCGTGACGACCTTGGTGAGAGGCTCCGGGACATCAGGTGCCACGTCGCTCAGCAGGCGGGCCTCGTCGTTGACATGTCGCATCATCAGCGACACCGGGTTGCCGTCGTCGTCAAAAGGCAGGTCGCCGCTCAAGAGCTCGAAGAGCATGACCCCGAGCGAGTAGACGTCTGTGGCTGGTGTGATCGGCTCTGCAAGTGCCTGCTCGGGCGCAATGTAAGCGGGTGTGCCGAGGATCTGACCGGTTCTGGTCATCATGGTCGCAGCCCCACCCATGACCTTGGCCAGACCGAAGTCCGAGACCTTCACCGCCCCGTTCTTGGCGAACAGCAAGTTGTCAGGCTTCACGTCGCGGTGGAGGATGTCGCGGCTGTGCGCATAGTTGAGCGCGAGTGCCGTGGCGACGGCGATCGCGACGGACGCCTCGAAGCGAAAGCCCTCGTTCGAGAACCTGGTCCATACGTTGCCGCCGGACATGAACTCCATCACCAGCAGGCACACACCGTTGTCCTCGACGTAATCA
>JAHFUU010000493.1 GCA_023264915.1 Microthrixaceae bacterium
AGCTCAGCGGTCATGTACTCGCCCACCATCCCGAGATCCGTGGTCTTCCCGCCGACGTCGCTCGGGGGCGCCGGCACGTCCAGGGCTGGCTCGCGGGAGCGGTACTTGGCCGGGTGAATCACCTGCTCGCTCGTCTTCGGTGGGTCGTCGAAGTCCTTGTCGAGCTGGGCTTGCCCACCGGTGTCCACGATGTCTGAGACCAGGTCGAGACCGAGCACATAGGGATCCTGGAGCGCGCTGCGCATCGATGCCGGGATGCCGTTCTTCTCGTCGTCGTTGCCGACCAGCGAGCGATCCTTGTCGAACTGTCGACGGTCCGTGACAGGCAAGGCCTGGATGAACATCGTCTCGATCCGGGTGGCATCTCCCTCCACGACGTTCTTGAACCCGAACGCAACCTCGTCCTTCGCGTCCTTGTACTGCTGCTCGCGATCAAGGTTGAAGTGCTGGTCCTGGAGGGCATGGGTGAGCTCGTGCGCGATCGTCACACGTTGCTCGGGACCGATGTTGCCTCCCCCTCGCACGACGAGCTCCTTTGTCTTGACGTCATAGAACCCAGCGACCCGGTCGGTACGGAGCTTCTTGAGGGTCTCGAAGTAGTCGAGATCCTGAGGGATGAGACCGAGGGCCTTTTGGGCTGCGCCCTGTGCCTCGATGGCCTCGCGCTGCTTGTCGAGATCAGCAGCGATCCGGTTCTTGAAGCTCTCCTCGTCGAGCACCTCGACCACCGGCGGTGCCTTGAATGCCAAGCCTCGGGCTCGCGCCACGAAATCGGCAATCATGTCGACGTCGGCACGAACCTTGGCTTCTTCGACGGTCTTTGACCGGGCGGTCGTCGAGGATTGCTGGTTCGGCACCGAGGTGGGCGCCGTAGACGGCGAGGAGGGATCAGGAGCCGTGGAGGACGCACTCGCCGCAGTGGTGCTCGGTACCGTGGTGGACGAAGGCTGAGCGGCCTCGCTGCTGGCCTGGCCATAGCGGTATGCCGCGAGCAGGGCCGCTGCGATCAGCAGGACGACCGCAGCCGCAGCCGCGGCATAGGACCGGCGGCGGCGCTGGCCCGCCGGCCGAGCGCCTCGGGGCGATGGAGGGCCGCCTTGGCCCGCGGGCTCCCACGGGGGAGGGACCGTGCCGGGCTCAGGTGGGCCTTCGGGAAGTGGGGGCCTGTGCCGGGTCGGTGGCTCGACAGGAAGGGCCTCGGTGCCAGGCCAGGGCGAGCCACCGTGGCTTGACCGTGGCGTGGGTGAGGATGGAACCCGCTGTGGCGGCGCGGTCGACCGCGGTTCGCCGAGCCCGGCACCTCGAGGAGTCCCCGGAGGCAGGGGAAGGCTTGGTGAATGGCCGCTCACAGTCCCATCACGGTAACGCTGCCGGATGCCTTTCGGTACGCAGGATCGGCGGCCGGGTTGAGGGAGGCGGGAGGGTGATGTCAAAGCGGTGACTCGACCACCCGTGCGACGATCACCCCAGCGGTGCTCGACCCCAGCCCGCCAGGTGAGCTCTGGCCCGTCAGGTGGCCCGGGACCGTCGACCCGTCGTGGCCCATACCACCGCTGCTCTCGGAGGCCCGCTCGCACGGGAGCGTTCACCCACCAGAGCGCCGGCTGGTGACGGTGACCGTGAGACCCTCGAACTCACAAGGCGCGCCGTCGCTCTCGCAAGACTCACATTCAAGCTCGAGGGTCGCGTGTGAGATGTGAAACGGTTCGCGGATCGCGTCCTTCACCTTCCCACCGATCGCCTGAGCCTCCCCCAAACGCGGGTGACCCTCGAGCACGAGGTGGGCAGACAGCGCCCTGACCTCGCTCGAGAGGCTCCAGACATGCAGGTCGTGGACAGATTCGACGCCATCGACCCTGACCATGGTCGAGGTCAGGGCAGCCACGTCCAGCCCTGCGGGGGTTCCTTCTAGCAGCACTGCGGTGGTTGAACGCATCAGGCCCCACGCCTGCCACGCGATGAGGGCGCTGATGAGTAGCGACACAGTCGGGTCGAGCCAGTACATGCCACCCGCCAGAAGCATCACGAGTCCCGCCAGCGCGACTCCCGCCGACGCGGCAGCGTCACCCAGGAGGTGCAACAGCGCGGATCGCATGTTGAGATCGCCCATCGCCGTGTGCTGGGTCTGGTCTTGTTGCGGCGCGGGTCGCTCGCCGCGCCGCACCTCGCGCAGCCCCAGGGCCGCGACCAGGTTGGCTCCCATCGCGACCAGAGCCACAACGACCACGACCCCGCCCTTGACAGGCTCGGGGTTGACGATTCGGCCCACTGACTCATAGACCAGCCAGACCGTGAGGATCCCGATCATGGCGGCGTTGAACTGCGCAGCAAGGATCGTTCCCCGATAGAAGCCAAACGAGTGGGTCTCCGTCGGTGCCCTCCGAGCCATGCGGACAGCGATCACCGACGCCACCAGAGCGGCCACATCGGTGAGGTTGTGGCCCGCGTCTGCGAGCAACCCCAGCGACTGGGCCACGAACGCGAAGACGACCTGGCCGACCACGATCAACACGTTGAGCCCGGTTGCCAACCACAACCGCCGCTCCCGCCTGATCGAGATCCCGACGTGGTCCCCCGAAGAGCCGCCGCCGAGATCATCGGTGTGCGCACGGGGATCAGCTGCCATGTCGATCTCGGTCAGGGTACCGGTTGGGGATCGGCCGGATCCCCGACCGCCCCGGCGCGCTCGCCGCGGGATGTCAGGCGGGGGCCCGCCGATGCATGGGTCAGGTGCCACCGGCGGCTAGCGTGCAGTGGCGGGTGATTCGGCATGATGATCACCAAGTGATGGATCGCCGAGCTCGGATGACAATGACCTTCCCATCACCACGCGCATGACGTTCGCCGACACCGGGATACCCAAGCCGATGGTCGAGGAGCTGGCACGGCGCGACATCACCGAGCCGACGCCGATCCAGCGCAAGGCGATCCCGCCCGCGCTCGAGGGCCACGACGTGTGCGGCAAGGCCAAGACCGGCTCTGGGAAGACGCTCGCGTTCGGGCTCCCGGTCCTTGCCA
>JAHFUU010000060.1:0-2991 GCA_023264915.1 Microthrixaceae bacterium
ACCGCAACAGGCAGGGTCGTGGCGGCAGCGGCGCGGCCAGGGGCCGAGGTGGCCGTGGACGGAGCGCTGGTCGCAGCCGACGCGACTGAGCTCGAGTCGAGCTCTCCAACGCCGGGGCTGGCGCTTCGGGTCGACGGCCATGATGTGCGTCAAGCTCTCAGAGCGCGGAAGGGACGGGGATGACCAAGTCGCAACCCACAACGAGCGGATCTTCGTCACCGCTGAGCTCCTCCATCGAGAGGACAGTCCTGCCCGAAGGCATGCGGGTCGTGACCGAGCGCATGCCCGGCGCTCTGTCGGTCAGCATCGGGTTCTGGGTGGGAATCGGTTCACGCGACGAGTCCGAGGATCGAGCCGGGGCATCTCACTTCCTCGAGCACCTTCTCTTCAAGGGAACCGCCGAGCGCACAGCTAGGGACATCTCCTTCGCCATCGACGCGGTGGGCGGTGAGATGAACGCCTTCACCGCCCGCGAGCACACGGCCTACTACGCGAGGCTCCCCACCTCCGAGCTCGCTTTCGGTCTCGAGCTGTTGAGCGACGTGATCACCTCACCGGCGTTCCGCCCCGACGAGCTCGAGGCTGAGCGTGACGTCATCCTCGAAGAGCTCTGCATGAACGAGGACACGCCCGACGACGTCGCTCACGCGTCGCTCTTCGACGCGATGTTCCCCGGGCACCCCCTTGGTCGGGAGACCCTCGGAACCCGCGGCTCGATCGAGGCCATGACCCGTGACGAGATCGGCGACTTCCACAAGTCCTGGTACCGGCCAGCGAACCTCGTGGTTGCAGCGGCCGGTGACCTTGACCACGAGTCGGTCCTTGACGGGGTGGTCGGTTGCCTCGCGGGCCGTTCACGTGGCGGGCGTCCCGAGCGCGCACGTCCCACCGACTCGATGCGGCCCCTCACTGTGGTCACCCGGCCCACCGAGCAGGCACACGTTGCGATCGGCTGGAGGGGTGTGCACCACGACGACCCAGCCAGGTACGCGTTGCTGATCGCCAACCACGCTCTCGGCGGTGGTCTTTCGAGCCGCCTCTTCCATGAGGTCCGTGAGAAGCGAGGTCTGGCTTACTCGGTGTTCAGCACACCTTCTTCGTATGCGGATTGCGGCTCGATCGTCGTGTACGGGGGCACGATCCCCGAGCGCGCGGGTGAGCTCGTAGCGGTGATCGATGACGTGATCGACCAGACGCTCCAGGACGGGATCACCCCAGAGGAGCATCGAGTGGCGCTCGGCTACCTCGAGGGCTCGCTTGTCCTGGGCTTGGAGGACAGCGGGTCACGCATGGCAAGGCTCGGCTCCAGCGAGCTCGTCAGGGGCAAGATCATCCCCCTCGACGAGCACATCGAGCGGCTCCGGTCCGTCACCCTCGACGACGTTCACTCTGTGCTCAAGCGCTTCTTCGGCGGACCCCGCTGCCTGGCCACCGTCGGCCCCTTCGAGGAGGCGAGCGAGGTCTTCGACCGCTTCCGGTGACAGGCGCTTTCGGCGCAGCCCCCGAAGGAATCAGGCGCTTGCTGGGCAGCGATCGAGCGTGGCCGAAGGCCATGCGCCGGGGGCGCAGCCCCCGAAGGAATCACGCGTCGAACAGCAGCAGCTTCTTCAGGGCTGCGTAGGCAGTGTTGACCTTGATCATCTCGGCGGCGTGATGATCTTGGACCGACTGGTCAGCTGCGAGGTAGCGATCGGGGTGATGGAGCTTGGCGAGGCGCCGCCACGCGTTGTTCGCGCTCGACAGGCTTATCTCGCCGCGAAGCCCGAGATCGGACGCGAGCTGGACCTTGCGGTCCGCCATCTCTCTTGCCGTGCAGGCGGTGGCGGCCTCGTGGTCACGGACGCGAGCGCTCTCGGCGAACAGCGCGTCGGTTGACCAGTACGAGGCCTGGTTCTCAGTCGACGGCTCGGCGTGGTCGGCAACGAACTGCTTGGCCTTGTCCCGCTTCGCGCGCAGGCGATCCGCCCAGGCCTGGTAGTCCGCTGAACGGGTCTCCCCGCCGAACAGGCTTCCACTCAGGCGGTCGCCTAGCCCCGATTGCTCATCGTTTGAGGACATCCTCAACTCCCCTGCGCCACCGAGTGTAGCCACCTGGCGCGACTGCGCTGGCGCGGTGGCCTCCGCCAAGGGAGACCGGAGCAGTGACCCGATACGCTTCTGGTCATGTCCCTCAACGTGGCAGTGTTCGGAGCTGGTGGACGGATGGGTGCCACGGTGTGCCAGGCGGTGGCCGACGATCCCGACCTCGAGCTGGTGGCCGCCGTCGACCCCTTCCACGCGGGCCTCGACCTGCGGCAGGTCACCGGTGTCGATCTGCCACTGAGCCTGGTTGCCGATGCAGAAGCGCTCGACGGGCTCGACGTCGATGTTGTGGTCGACTTCACCCAGCTCGACCCGGCGCGGGCCAACATGTTGTCGCTGGCACGCAGCGGCATCCATGCGGTGGTCGGAACGACCGGGTTCACCGACGACGACATCGAGACCTTCCGCTCGGTGTTCACGCGGAGCAACTGCGTCATCGCGCCGAACTTCGCGATCGGCGCCGTGCTGATGATGCGGTTCGCGGAGATGGCGGCCCCCTACTTCGAGGCCGCGGAGATAATCGAGCTCCACCACGACCAGAAGGTCGACGCGCCCTCGGGCACTGCGATGCTCACGTTGAAGCGAATGGCCGCCTCGTCTGAGGACTGGATCCCCGACCCCACCACCAACGAGGTCATCTCGGGAGTCAGGGGAGGCAAGGGGCCTGGAGGGATCGGCGTCCACTCGGTGCGGCTCCGCGGCCTCGTGGCACACCAGGAGGTGTTGCTCGGCACCACTGGCCAGACCCTCACCATCAGGCATGACTCCTATGACCGCTCGTCGTTCATGCCAGGCGTTCTGCTGGCCGTCAAGGCCGTCGGCGACAGGAAGGGTGTCACGGTGGGCCTCGAGGCCCTCCTCGACCTCTAGCGGGGCTTCGCCCCGGCCCGACGAGTCATGTGGCTGGGA
>JAHFUU010000060.1:3039-4013 GCA_023264915.1 Microthrixaceae bacterium
CCGCTCGCTGTTCGCACGGGCAAGCCCGAAGATGCGCCTCGGTGGCCCGGTGTGCTGCTCCCTGGCATCTTCGAGCTTGCCTCGGCCAGAGGTTGACTCGCGCTCAGTGATTCGACCTTCGAGCCTTATCGCGGGGCTTCGCCCCGGCCCGACGAGTCATGTGGCTGGGAGGCAGAGCCACTCAGGCGCCAGGGTCGGGGTCGAGCTCGGCGGCTATCTCTGCTTCCAGGTCACGGATGGCTTCGATCTGGCCGCGCCCGGCGCGCCAGTCGCGAAGCAGTGTCAGCCCGACGATCGTGACGCTAAGAGCCGTGAGTGGCCACCGGTACCTGGTGATGAAGTCCAGGATCGCCTGTAGCTGGTTCTGGAAGGCGATGCCGAAGATCCTGAACAGGATCAGGCGACCGATCGTGCCTATGACATCGCACACCACGAACGCGGCCACTGACATCTGGGCCGCACCGGCGATGAGGCAGACGTAGTTGTTCGGGAAGATGGTCACGACGACCCAGGATCCCTTCTCGAACAGGTCCTCCATCTTCCTGATGATCAGCCCGTAGGTCTGGCTCTTCTCCTCTATCCAACGGATCACGATCTCGCCGTACCAGAAGCCGAGCAGGTAGAAGAACGGATCTGGCAACAGCAACCGGAACATGCCGATGCCGAAGTAGGGGAGGGGGTCGAGGCTGTTGGTCGCCAGCGCCAGCCAGCGGTTCTGTGAGTTGAGGAGCAACAGCAGTGCAGGGTTGCCTTCCGCTCCGAGGAGCGACCAGGCGAAGGCGTTGCCGAGGTTGTTCATCACGATCATCGCGATGATCGGGATGACAAGGAATGGGACGGCCTTGCGGGGATTGGGCGGTTGTTGCCTGACCGGGTGCGCGGGGTGGCCGGAGGGTCCCGGGATCGGATCGCCGATCGGGGTCGGGTCCGCGGAGTGTGGATCCGTGCCGGGCGACTGCTTGGGATCTTCCTGT
>JAHFUU010000060.1:4023-9154 GCA_023264915.1 Microthrixaceae bacterium
GATCGAATCGACGCTCCCCTGACCGCGAGATGATTTGGCCAAGCCCAGCCAGGGGTCCGAAGCGAAGGGCTGCACGACGATAATCGTTGCCGGACGCTCCCTGGTGCCACACCGGTACCGCAGGTGCGCAGGCATGCCGTCCTTGTCGGGGAAGCCGGTCAGATCCGCTGGCCTGCTGACCTGCCGAGCTGGGGCATCGGCCACCATCGCCGTAGCCTGGCACGGTGTCGCGTTACCGCTTCATGCTGACGCCCCGCTGGATCCTCTTGACGGTGCTGGTTGCTGTTGCGGTAGCCGTCATGGTCCGCCTCGGCTTCTGGCAGCTGGCGCGCCTGTCTGATCGCCGCGCTTCGAACGCGCAGATGATGGCACGGCAAGGCCAGGAACCACTCGACGCAGGGAGTCTTGACCACCTGCGCGCAGATCAGGCCCAGGTCCCCGAATCCATCTGGCGCGAGGTGAGGGTCACCGGCACCTACCGCTCAGAGGACCAGGTGCTGGTCCAGCGTTCCAACAACGGCGCACCGGGGTTCTGGGTCGTGACACCCCTCCTCACCCAGGAAGGCGTTGCTGTCGCCGTGAACCGTGGGTGGGTCCCGATCACCGTTGGAGACGGTGGCGACCCGCGGACCTACTCGGCGCCGGCCGGCGAGGTCACGGTAACGGGCCTGGTGCAAGCACCCGAGCAGGAGCGGGCGGTGCAAGAAGCCGGCCCGGGCGGAGCTCGCCTGTCGGTCCTCTCCAGAGTCGATCTGGGTCGCATGTCAGGACAGGTGCCCTATGCCCTCGTCCCGATCTGGGTGTTGATGGGTGAGCAGCAGCCTGCACAAGACGGGCCCTTGCCGATGTTGGTTCTGCCACCCCCACCCGATGACGGTCCGCATCTCAACTACGCAGGCCAGTGGTTCATCTTCGCGACCCTCACCGTGGTGGTCTTCCCGATGGCTGTGCGGCGCGCGGCCAGATCCCGCCAGGCCCAAGGCACCGTCGACGGGAGAAACACCTGAGTTGGCCACTGGTAGCCTGCGGGCACGAGATCACCGGCTTGCCCGGTGCGACACGGGGGATCGTCATGGCGCACGCGAGCGAACCAGAGCTCTTGGTGCTCACAGCCCTCAGGCTCAAGTCGTTCGCCCTTGCCGAGTCGGTGGCCGCTGCTGCGGGCTTGGAGCTCGATCGGGCCGAACCGATCCTGGCGGATCTGGCCGAACGTGCGCTGGCCAGGTACCGCGAAGGTGTTCTGACGGGGTGGCTGTTGACTCCCTCGGGCAGGCAGCTGGGCGAGAGCCTCCTCGCCGCGGAGCTGGAAGCCGTCGGTGGTCGAGCGGTCGTCGAGGGCGCCTATCACCAGTTCTTGTCGCTCAACGCGGACCTGTTGGGCATCTGCACCGACTGGCAGTTGCTGGGTGGTGTCGATTCCCAGACGTTGAACGACCATTCTGACCCTGACCACGACGCCTCGGTCATCGCTCGCCTGGCGGTGGTCGACGACAAGGTCGGGCCGCTGCTCCTCGACCTGACCGGTGTGCTCGATCGTTTCGGCGGTTACAGAACCAGGTTGGAACATGCGCTTGGCCGGGTGCAGGCTGGAGCGTCCGGCGGTGACGGGTGGGCCGACTGGTTCACGAAGCCGACGATCGACTCCTACCACACGGTGTGGTTCGAGCTGCACGAGAACCTGCTAGCGACACTGGGCGTACAGCGGGCCACCGAAGGCCACTAGCCCTCCGATCCACAAGGTCTATGACATCAGGAGAGATGAAGATGCCCCGCTTCGGCCCCGTCCTCACAGCCATGGTCACCCCGTTCACCCCTGACGGGCGGCTCGATCTGGACGGTGTCGAGAGGTTGGCCGCCTATCTGGTCGACCAAGGCAACGACGGTCTGGTGGTCACCGGCACCACAGGCGAGGGGTCGGTGCTGACAGACAAGGAGCAGGTGAAGGTCTGGCGTGTTGCCCGAAAGGCCGTCGATGTTCCCCTCATCGCGGGCTCGGGCACCAACGACACTGCTCACGCGGTCGAGTTGACGACCAAGGCAGGTGAGGCGGGGATGAACGGTGTCCTGATCGTGACGCCTTACTACAACCGCCCGAGCCAGGGGGGAATAGAGCAGCACTTCAGGGCCGTCGCCGCCGCTACTGACCTGCCGGTGCTGGCCTATGACATCCCGGTTCGGACCGGCCGCAAGATCTCCACCGAGACGCTGGTGCGACTGGCCGAGGTCGACAACATCGTCGGCGTGAAGGACGCGGCGGGAAATCCCGCGGAGTCGGCCCGCCTCGTGGCGGCGACGCCCGCTGACTTCGAGCTGTACTCGGGTGAGGACTCCATGACGTTGCCGCTGTTGTCGATCGGAGCGGTCGGCATCATCGGTGTGGCCACGCACTGGGTCGCTCGGGAGATGTCTGAGATGATCGCTGCTTTCACCAAGGGCGATCTCGAGCGGGCACGCGAGCTCAACGCGGTGATGCTCGAGTCATTTGACTTCGAGAGCTCAGATTCCGCACCCAACCCGATCCCGACCAAGTCGTTGCTTCGCGTCCTGGGCCAGCCCGCCGGCCAATGCCGGTTGCCGATGGGCCCGGCACCTGCCGGCCTCGATGACCGCGCCCGCGAGGTGCTGGCCGGCCTCGGCCGCCCCGCCAGCCCGAGAACCTGAGTGATCGGGCCGGTCAGCGATCCCGAAGGCCCTTGGCACTTCCCGGACGACACCGGCACGGTCCAGGTCGCCCAGGACCACGTAGACCTCGACCCGACTCCCGCAACTACCCATCCCGAGGATCGAGGTTAGTGTTGTCCAGATGCCTGAGCCGGTGACGATCACGTTCTTGGGCGGGCTTGGCGAGATCGGTCGCAATTGCGCCTGCGTCGAGGTGTCGGGGCGCATGCTGCTGCTCGACTGCGGGTTGATGTTCCCCGATCTGGACATGCTCGGCATCGACTTGGTGCTGCCTGACTTCTCCTACATCCTCGACAACGCCGAGCGCATCGAAGGTGTGATCGCAACCCACGGGCACGAGGACCACGTCGGGGGGTTGTCCTTCCTCGCTCGGGAGTTGTCGTTCCCGGTCTACGGGTCTGCCTTGACTCTCGGGCTCGCCGCGAACCGAATAGACGAGGCGGGGCTGGCAGACAGCGTCGAGATGATCCCGGTACGGGACGGTGAGCGCCGCAGGATCGGGCCGTTCGACGTTGAGTTCATCCCCGTCACACATTCGGTGCCTTTCGGTCTGGCCACCGCGTTCCACACCCCCCAAGGCACGGTGCTCCACACCGGAGACTTCAAGCTCGATCTCACACCCGTGGACGGCCGGCTGACCGATCTCGCACGGATCGGGTCGATCGCTGACCAGCACGGAGTCCGGCTGCTGCTGTCAGATTCGACCAATGCAGAAGAGAAGGGCCACTCCCAGTCCGAGAGCGATGTGGGCGACGTCCTATACCAGCTGTTCCACAGCCATGAGGGCCAGCGCATCATCGCAACGTGCTTCGCCAGCCACATCCATCGCGTGCAACAGATCGCCGATGCCGCCCTCGCGTTCGGCCGGACCATCGCGACGATGGGGCTCTCGATGGGCAAGAACGTGCGCCTGGCACGCGAGATGGGATTGCTTCACATCCCAGATCACGCATTGCGTGACGTCGCAGACATCGCTGACATCGACCCGGCCCGGTTGTGCGTCATCTCGACAGGCTCGCAAGGCGAGCCGATGTCTGCGCTGGCTCTGCTCGCGTCGAGTGACAACAAGTTCCTGAAGATCACCGGCGGCGATGTTGTCATCATGAGCTCCCATCCGATCCCGGGCAACGAGGCCAATGTCTCGAAGGTGATCGACGGCTTGGTGCGGCTGGGCGCTGAGGTCGTGCACAGCGGCATCTCCGACGTGCATTCCACCGGGCATGCCAAAGAGGAAGAGCTCAAGACGATGCTGTCGATCGCTCGCCCTGATTGGTTCACACCCGTGCACGGTGAGTACCGGCACCTCACGGCGCATGCCCGCCTCGCGCGCCGCATGGGCGTGCCGGACAGCCATGTGATCGTCTGTGAGGACGGTGACCGGTTGGTCATCGACGACAGCGGCATCACGGTCGAGCGCAGGGCCGTCCCTGCTGGGTACCTCTACGTCGACGGAATCGTCGGAGATGTGGGTTCAGGCGTGCTGCGTGACAGGCGTGTGCTGGCCGAAGAGGGCGTCGTCGTGGTCGTCGTCGCCGTGGATGTCACCAGTGGTGCGGTGATAACCGGCCCCGAGATCATCACGCGAGGGTGGGTGCATGCTCCCGAAGCCGAGGATCTGCTGGACCAGTGTGCCGAGCGGGTCAACGACGCGATCAAAGAGGCCTTCCAGAAGGAGGCGATCGACATCGAGACCCTGCAACGTTATGTGCGGCGAGCAGCAGGCAAGTTCGTGAACGAGCAGACGCGCCGCCGGCCGATGATCGTCCCGGTCGTCATGGAGGCCTGACCCACCGGCCCGCGACCATCCGCGACTTGGGTAGGCTCATCTGCTGAGCTTTGCAGAACACCACGGCGCGGGCGTCTGGGCCGCTGCTGGTGCCGCGCAGTCTCGCACGTCCAGATCCATGTCGTGCCGGGGGTGGCTGAGGTGACTACGAAGCAAAAGAGCAGATCCGCGTCGAAGCCGAGATCTTCGTCGAGCAAGTCGCGCTCGACGACCTCGTCCAGGTCGGGCTCCAAGCAGAGCCCCAAGAAGGGCTCCGGCGCGCGCTCGCGAGAACGGGGCCCCCTTGGCCAAAGAGCAGGTCGTGACGCGCGCCTCAACAGCGCCGTGGAGGGCAGGCTGGCGCGCGTGCTGCATGTGGCCTTTGACGGGCATGGTCATGATGTCTGGGGTCTCGCTCTGGTCGTGGTGGGCGTCGTGTGTGGCCTGGGCATCTACCTGGACAGCGCGGGTCCCCTCGGCCACGCGGTCGCCAGCGGCGCGGGTGTGGCGTTCGGGCTGGCGTCATGGACCTTGCCGATGGTCCTCGCAGGCCTGGGTGCGATCCTCATCCGGGGGCCCAGGCGATCGGTCGACGCGACCGGGGACGACCTGGACGCGCCGCGCGCAGGCTCTGGTGGAGAGAGCTTCGAGGACGAGCACGCCGTCACGGCGCGATGCGTGCGC
>JAHFUU010000494.1 GCA_023264915.1 Microthrixaceae bacterium
CTTCACGAGTGTCCGGTACTTCCTCTCCGAACCGGTCATGAAGACCGCCATGTACGTCGCCTGGTCAGATGACAGCTGGCTCAACACCGAACGGTTCCGCAAGCAGAAGGAGGGAGGCGAGCCTGAGGAGGTGATCCTGTTCATGTGCAACCACTCCTTCTACGACGAGCATGCCGCCCCCCCCGGGAAGCAAGTCCTGGTGTCGGGCACAGTCTGCTCGTCAAACCCCGACGCCGAGGAGATCGAAGGCCTGTGGCGCTGCATGGACCGCCAGATGCAGGAGCTGCTCCCTGACATCTGGGACGCCACCGAGCGCAAGGAGTACAACGGTCCCCGCGAGATCTCCAACCTGACCCGCGACTCGGTGGTGCCCGGCCAGGGCGGTGAGTGCGTCGGCCTGGCACAGATCGTCGGTCAGTGCGGTGCGCACAAGCCCTCTTCTGAGACCTCGATCCGCGGCCTGTTTCTGGCCGGTGCTGACGCTGGCGCCGCCGGCATGGGCACCCACCAGTCGGCTCTGTCGGGCATCGGAGCGGCTCGCCTCGCCGGTCTGTGCCTCAACAAGATCTACAAAGCGCTCTAGTTTGCCTGGGGGGCTGCGCCCCCACGCACCCTCGCTGGCGCTCGGGATTTTCCCCATCGCCGGCGGGCTCCCTGGCGGTCGCGCCGCCCGGCCGGCGCTTGCCACATCCCCGAGGGGCCCTGGCCCCCTCGCCCGTGCCAACAAGTTGTCGATATTGCCGGGTCGGCGTTTTGTGGGCCGGTGTTGCAATGCAGCCGGGGCCGCTTAGCCGACGAACCTGGGGGTAGCGGCCACGGCTCCTGCCGCGTTGTTCGAGCCGGCCGCTGTGGTCGTCGTGTTCGAACCGGGCGGCGAGGTCGTCGTGGTCGTAGGCGGTATCACCTGGACCTCTACCGCACCGATCTCACAGCCCGACTCTGCGGGCCGCGGGAGGCTGCGCTCGTCGTTGGTGATCCCCGCCGCGCCGTCGTCCTGACAAGAGCCAGTCGGGATGACGTTCATCAGCGGGCTGGTCGACTGGGGCAGGAACGTCATCCCTGGGCCGCCGTTGTCGGCCAGCGCTGCCAGTCCCGGATCGCCGCCGTTCTGAACATCACCGGTGGAGGTGAGGCCACAGGTTGCGTCGTTGGAGTAGTTGTAGCCGTTGCTGATCGGCGTAGTCACGTCGCAGTCGTCGACTGCCGCGGTCACGACGGACCCGAAGGTGGTCAGCGTCACGCCCTCGATGTTCGCGCTCTCAGCCTCACCGTTGTTGATCACCGTTGCATAGACGAGGTGGATGTCTGACCCGTAGATCCCAAGCGCGAGAAAGCCGGTGACCGTGCTGTTGACCACGCTCAACATGCCCCGAGGGTCGTCTATGCCAGTCTCGCCCGTCGACCCCATGCCGATGACGCTTGACCGCAGGACTGTGATCTCTCCTGAGGAGGTGTTGATGCCGTCCTCGCCGACCATGATCTGGGAGTCGGTGATCGAGATCGCTCCGGTGGTTGTGTTCACGCCGTCGCCGTTGCCAGCGGTTCCGACTGTGATGTCAGAGCGGATGACCGAGATGGCCCCGCCGCTGGTGTTGAGCCCTGTGCCGTTGCCAGAAGAGGTGATGGTCGAGTCGGTGAGGGTCAAGGCGCCGTCCATGGTGTTGGCACCGTCGTCGCCAGAGTTGACCGTCGTACCCGTGATGGTCAGGGCACCGTTCATGGTGTTGGCGCCAAGATCGTCCACGTTCAGCGTCGAGTTGGTGATCGTGAGAGCGCCGTCGAGGGTGTTGGCGGCCTGGCTACCGCCGATCGTGAGCCCGTCGAGGGCGTACGGGTCCGTGCCTCCAGAGTTGAAGGGCATGCTGCCCGGGAAAGAGACGGTGTTGCCGTTGCCCTGAACCGTCGTGAGGTCGGCTCCGGTGAAGTTGATCGTCGATGACAAGGTGATCGTGCCCAACCCTGATGGGATGACAACCGTGTCGACCCCGGGTGCCGAGGAGGCGTCGATGATCGCCGATCCCCAACTTCCTGACACGGCGCCGATACCCGCGATCCCCAACTTCCTGACTCGCCAACAGGTTCGACCCCGCGGGTTCTCGAGACGGTGCTCCCCCTTCTTCCGATGGCACGATGTTCGGATGGCATGATGTATCGGATCATCATCATGATGGAGGGTCGAGCTGTGATGGTCAGGACCCAGATCTCGATGACCGGCGAGCAAGCGTCGGGACTCGCGAAGCTTGCTGCGACGAGGAAGCGTTCACAGGCAGCGCTGCTGCGCGAGGCGCTCGACAGCCTTCTCTCGAGCAGCGAACGCAGTGCCAGAGCCGAAAGGGCACGCGATGCGATAGGGCGGCACGGTTCAAAGCACCCAGACACAGCCAAGCGGCACGATGAGGTGCTCGAAGAGGCCTACAACTCGTGACCAGCGAGGTGTTCGCGACACCCGCCGGGAGTGGTTGACACAGTCCTTCCCGATCCTTCGATCATGCAATCCTTCGCCCGGGTCTCGGTGTGTCTCAGCATCCCTTGAAGTCGGGTTTACGCTTCTGCACGAACGCGCTGGTCCCTTCGCGGGCATCAGCGGTGTGCGCGGACATCGTTGCGGCGACGGCTTCGTAGTCGAGCATCTCGTCCAGGGTCGAGGTCAGCGACTTGTGGATGAAGCGGCGGGCCAGGTCGACGGCGACGCTCGGGCCCGCTGCCAGCTCCTTGGCGTAGGCCATCGCCGCCGGCAGCGCCTTGCCTTCGTCTACCAGCTCGTCGATCAGGCCCTCTCGGAAGCATTCGTCAGCTTCGAGAATGCGGCCTGTCTCGACCATCATCAGCGCCGTCGAGAGCCTGGTGACCCGCGGCAGGAAGTAGGTGATGCCGGTGTCTGGGGCGAAGCCGAGGCGGACCATGGCCGCACACATTCGAGTGGTGCGCTCACCGAACCGGCGGTCACAGGCCAGAGCGAACGAGAGGCCCGCGCCCATCACAGTGCCGTGAAGCGCTGCGATGACGGGCTT
>JAHFUU010000495.1 GCA_023264915.1 Microthrixaceae bacterium
TTGACCTCTTGTTGTACGCGCCGCTTGGGTTCGTCACCGAGGCTCCCTCGCTTCTGCCTCGCTTCGTGCAGCGTGGGAGGGACCAGGTTGCGATGGTCCGCGCTGTGGGGGTGTATGCCATCCGGCGCGATCCCGACCAGCTTCACCAGGCCATGGACAGACATCCCAACACCCGCGCGACGCTGAGGGCGTTGGGATTGAACCCCAGCCCGTCGATCGGCAGCAACGGGTCAAGGGCAGGCGTGACCCTCGAGGCAGAAGCGCCCCGAAGCAGCGAATCCCTCGATGTGACAGCGGTAGGTCCTGGCGATCGTCCTGCTTGCGGAATCGATTCGGACAGCCTGGCCATCCCCGACTACGAGAGCCTCTCGGCCTCACAGGTCGTGCCGCGCCTCGAGAGCCTCACCGACGACGAGCTCGAGTCGATCCGCCAGTACGAGGCGGCCAACCGCGCCAGGCGCACGATCCTAAGCAAGATCGCTCAGCTCCAAGCCCAGTAGCCGACGTGGAGGAGGTGCGCGAGGCTACCGAGGTCGATCTCGAAGCGATCACGCACCTCGCTGAGCGCGCGACGGCAGAGCTGTCCACAGCCCGGGGCGGCACCTTGTACCTGCTAAGGGAGAGCCGTCGCGGATCTGCCTCACAGACCGTCCCGGAGGTTCTGGCTGACAGGGACCAGCACATGGTCGTCGGCTGCGTCGATGGGGCCGTCGTCGGCTACGGGATCGTGCGCCTGGACCACCTTGCAGACGGCGAGGTCCTTGGTGTGGTGGATGACATCTTCGTCGAGCCCGGCACAAGGGGTGGGGGCTTCGGGCGGGCGATCATGGCCGACCTGATGCAGTGGTCCACGAATCGAGGCGCGACCGGGATCGATTCTGTGGTCCTGCCAGGCATGCGCATCAGCAAGAGCTTCTTCGAGGCCTGCGGGATGGTCGCTCGTGCGATCATCGTGCACCGCCCGCTCGGCACCCCGGTCGGGTCGCCGGCCCAGCCCGACGATGACGAGCAGGGGTGTGGCTGAGACCGGCCCGCATCGTCCGCTGGTGGCCGTCGGAGCGATCTGTGTGGTGGACGGTCGCCTGCTGCTGGTGCGCAGGGGTCATGGCCCTGCCGCTGGCAAGTGGTCACTGCCGGGAGGGCACGTGGAGTCAGGTGAGACCCTCGCCGAGGCAGTCCTGCGCGAGCTCGAGGAGGAGACGGGTCTCGAGGCGGTCTGTGGCGAGCTCGTCGGCTGGGCCGAGCTCATAGGCGACGGTCACCACTTCGTCATCCTCGACTTCGAGGTGACAGTTCTCGACGGGCAGCTCGCGAGGGCGGGCGACGACGCGTCAGAGGTGGCATGGGTACCACTGGAGGATGTCGTCGACTGCTCGCTCGTGGACGGCCTGGCGGAGTTCCTCCACGATCACGGCATCATCGCGACGATCGTGTAGAACCCGGTGTAGGGGTTGGACGCCTCTACTTGCCCTTCCACTGCGGGTCGCGCTTCTCGATGAAGGCAGTGAGCCCCTCGCCGAAGTCCGAGGTCGACATGAGCTCCATCATGGCCTCGTTCGAGCGCTGGATACCGGTCTCGTCGTCTGCGCCGGCGAGCTCGATCATGAGCTTGCGGGTCTTTTGCACTGCGAGGGGAGCGTTCGCCGTGATCTGGGCCGCGAGCGCGAGCGCCTCGTCGATCGACTTGCCGGGCTCGGCAAGCCGGTTCACGAGGCCTAGCTCGTAGGCCCGGGGCGCCTCGATGGGGTCGCCGGTGAGCCCGAGCTCGATGGCGACGTTCCGCGGGAGCACGCGTGGCAGGCGGAAGAGACCTCCAGCGGCTGCCACCAGCGAGCGCTTCACCTCTGGGATGCCAAAGCGTGAGGCAGTGGAGGCGACGACCAGATCGCAAGACAGGGTGATCTCGGTGCCGCCGGCCAGCGCAGGACCTTCAACGGCCGCGATGATCGGCTTCGTTCGCTCGCGCGTAACGATGCCGGCAAAGCCGCCCTTGGCGGTCATCATCTCGGCGGGCTTGCCCGCATTGATCAGCTTGAGGTCTGCTCCAGCGCAGAAGAAGTCGCGGGTGCCCGTCAGCACTCCGACCCAGAGTGAGTCATCGTCCTCGAGCCGGTCAATACCCGCCTCGATGCCCTGGGCCACTGCACCGTTGACCGCATTGCGGGCCTCTGGGCGGTCGATGCTCATGACAAGGACGTTGCCAATGACCTCTTGGTTGACCGACACGATTCCCCCTCCTTGCATCAGGGCTGTTTGCTCTGGCGGCACCCTACTGGCGGCACGGAGGTGAGAGCGAACCCGCCGACGAGATAGGCTCGGTGAGGCCGTGCGGGACGGTTGCGGCAACAACAGACCGCACTGTCGTTCGGGGAGGAAGACCGTGGAGGAGCAGCACCCACACCTGCGATGTCCGTACTGTGACGAATACGACGTCGACAGGCTCTACCTGGGTTCCTCACGGCTTGACTCCTGCGCGTGCCGATCATGCAAGTCCCACTGGGACGAGGAGGTCAAGACGGGGGCTCCTCAACCTCAGCCGTCTCACAGTCCGGCCCTGGCGCGCGACTGATCCCAGTTCTCCAACGCATGCGAGTGCCGATCTTCGACCTGGACGGCACGCTCCTGGACTCCGATGCGGCGCTCACCGCCGCCTTCGTCGACCTTGGCGTACCAGTCGAAGATGTCACCTTCGGCCACGTCCTCGCCGAGGAGTGCGCCCGCCTGGGCCTCGAGGTCGACAGCTACCTCGATTCCTATGACGTGACCGCGGCGAAGCCCTTTGACCGCGTGGATCTCTTGTTGGATTCACTCGATCGGTGGGCCGTGTGCTCAAACAAGCATCCGCGCTCGGGGCGGGGAGAGCTGGATCGCCTTGGTTGGCACCCGGAGGTTGCGCTCTTCGCTGATGACTTCGACGGACCCAAGGCACTGGGCCCGGTCCTCGAGTCCCTCAGAACAGAGCCGAGCGCTGTCCTGTTCGTGGGTGACACCGACCACGACCGGGC
>JAHFUU010000496.1 GCA_023264915.1 Microthrixaceae bacterium
AGCGCCGCCGCTTCTTCAACGGGGTCATCGGCGAGGATCATCCGGCGCACCACGGGTAGCCGCTTACCCAGGAACATGTGCTCGGTGCGACACAGGCCGATGCCCTCGGCACCGAACTCGCGGGCCTTGGCGGCATCCTCACCGGTGTCGGCGTTTGCTCGGACTGCGAGCTTGCCGGCGCGGATCTCGTCGGCCCACCCCAAGATGATGTCGAACTCCGCGGGCAGCTGGCCCTCGGATACCGAGACCTCACCCGCGTAGACGTTGCCCGTGGTGCCGTCGACTGAGATGACATCACCTTCGGTCAAGACCTGACCGGCGGCGCTGGTGAACGAGCTGGTGCCGATGTCGAGGCTTTCAGCTCCGACGACCGCCGGCTTGCCCCACCCCCGCGCGACCACAGCGGCGTGGGAGACCAGCCCACCCCGAGACGTGAGTATCGCCTCGGCGACGGCCATCCCGTGAACATCCTCGGGAGAGGTCTCCTGGCGAACCAGGATCACCTTCTCTCCCCGGTCGGCGGCATCGGCGGCCGAGTCGGCGTCGAAGTAGACCTTGCCCACACCCGCACCCGGAGATGCCGCGAGTCCCGTTGCGATGACCGGCAGATCGGTGTTCTCGAACTGGGGGTGCAGCACTCCTTCAAGGTGCTCGGGAGCGACCCGCTGCACGGCTTCGGCTGGTGACAGGTTGATCTTCGGGTCCTGGGTGAGGGACACCGCGATGCGCAGCGCTGCTGCGCCGGTGCGCTTGCCGACCCGGGTCTGAAGCATCCAGAGCTTGCCCTGCTCGATCGTGAACTCGGTGTCGAGCATGTCCCGGTAGTGAGCCTCGAGACGCTCATAGATCGACATGAGCTCGTCGTATACAGCTGGCATCGAGTCACCGAGCGCGGATAGGGGGAGGGTGTTTCGGATCCCCGCAACCACGTCCTCGCCCTGAGCGTTGATGAGGTAGTCGCCGTAGGCGCCGGGTTCACCCGTGGACGGGTCTCGCGTGAATCCGACACCGGTGCCAGAGTTGTCATCCCGGTTGCCGAAAACCATCGACTGGACGTTGACGGCGGTTCCGAGGTCGTCCGCTATGCGTTCGCGCCGGCGATACGCCTTCGCGCGAGGCGAGTTCCACGATTGGAACACAGCCTCGATCGCGCCTCGAAGCTGCTCGTCGGGATCCTGCGGGAAAGGCCTGCCCGTGTGCCGGACGACGATCTGCTTGTACTCGTCGATGATCTCTCGCAACGTCCCCGCTTCGATGTCAGCATCGGATGCAGCGCCGCTCGATCGGCGCTTCGCCTCGAAGACGTCGTCGAAGTCCTCGCCTGGGATCCCCAGCACGATCTTGCCGTACATCTGGATGAACCGCCGGTACGAGTCGCACGCGAACCTCTCGTCCCGGTACAGCTCGGCGAGGGCGTCGGCGACGGCGTCGTTGAGACCGAGGTTCAAGACGGTGTCCATCATCCCCGGCATCGAGAACTTCGCGCCCGAGCGTACCGAGACCAGCAGCGGGTCCGCTGGGTCTCCGATGCACTTGCCCATCGTCTCCTCGAGCGCTGCCCGGTGCCGAGCGATCTCGGCGTCGAGCCCCTCGGGCCACCCGCCCTCCATATAGGCGCGGCAGGCATCGGTCGAGATGGTGAAGCCGGGGGGCACCGGCAGCCCCAACACCGAGGTCATCTCCGCGAGGTTGGCGCCCTTGCCACCGAGCAGGTCCTTGAGCTCCATGGGTGGCTTGGGGTGTTCGTGGTCAAAGGAGTAGACGAGCGTCATCAAGAGCTCCTGTACGGCTCCGGGTCGCCCGGAGCAAAGGGTGTCGGATTCGATTGCTGAGCGATCCGCAAGCC
The DNA here is from genome assembly GCA_023264915.1 of Microthrixaceae bacterium. Classification (GTDB taxonomy): domain Bacteria; phylum Actinomycetota; class Acidimicrobiia; order Acidimicrobiales; family Acidimicrobilacustridaceae; genus JACPNV01. The sequence continues at coordinate 1,847 of JAHFUU010000496.1, forward strand.
TAGCGGGGCTCCGCCCCAGCTCGACGAGCCCCGTGGTCGGGATGGGACCCCTCGACCCCTCATCTGTTGGGGCGCCGTCGGCGCTCACACCTGGCCCGACGAGCCCTGTCACCGGCGCGAGACGCGCGGGCAGGTTCCGAGTCCGAGACGTGGCACGCACCGGAGGAGCCGTGGGTGACGGGCCGCACCGAAAGCCTATGAGCTGCCGGCCGGGTGGGCCGGATGCGGTCATCCGCGGTGCAGGACCTCGACTGAGCGCAAGCGGCGTTCGATGTGGTGCTCGACTGCATGAGTGGCCAGAGAGTCCAGCTCGTGGGTTACAGCTGACTCAGGTGTGCCAAGTGCGGCACCGAGGCGACCACCCAACATCATCTGCAACAAGATGAAGGCCTCGGGGCTGACGGGTGTTCCCCGCCGGTGGTCGCGGCACAGCGCTCCACCAGAGTCGACGTCAAAGGCGACAAGCTCTGACCCCCTGCATTCGACGCACCGGTCGACAACCGGCCCGAACCCCTCGAGGGTCAGCATCTTGAAGAAGAACCCGGCCACGACGAGGGGCGCGTCGCAAGCAGCGAGCGTGCGGAGCGCTCCGACAAGCATCTGGTACAGACCGATGTTCACCTCGTCGTGCTGGGCAACCTGGTCGACGGCTTCAAGCATCGCCGAGGCACGCCCGAACCGGTCAAGGTCGTCACGGATGGGTCGGAAGCAATCGATCGTCTCGACCTGGGTGACCGTGTCGAGATCGCGTCCTTCATAGAGCTGGACAGCCACGTTGGACGTGGGCTCGAGGCGTGCGCCGAACTTCGAGCGTGTCTTGCGCACGCCTTTGGCAACAGCGCGCACCTTGCCGTGCCCACGGGTGAGCAGCACGACTATGCGGTCGGCTTCACCGAGCTTGAAGGTCCGCAGCACGACAGCCTCGTCACGGTAAAGCGATGGCACCGTCAACCCCCCTGCTGGATCCCGCCGAAGCGCCGCTCGCGCTCCTGGTAGATGCGCACGGCGCCGAACAGGTGCTGCCGCCGGAAGTCAGGCCACAGGGTCTCGGTGAACACCAGCTCGCTGTAGGCGATCTCCCACAGAAGGTAGTTCGAGATCCGGTACTCACCTGAGGTACGGATCATCAGGTCAGGATCGGGCATCTCGGGGT
>JAHFUU010000497.1 GCA_023264915.1 Microthrixaceae bacterium
GGGGCTTCTCTTTGGCGGTGTCTGGGATCACCAGGCCGCTTGCAGTGGTCTCCTCGGCATCGCCGGGCTTCACCACGATTCGGTCTTCGAGCGGCTGCATGTTCATGAACAGGCCTCCCTGGTCGGCTTTCGGGGGTTCGGACGGCGAGCTTCGCACGGTGCCCCGGCAGCGGCAGGCAACCGGTGGCTGGGGCCAGGCTTGGCAATCGCCGGACTGGAGTATTAGCACTCTCGTAAGTCGAGTGCTAACGATAGGCGCAAGCGGAGCAGCTTTCAACCCGCAGGCTCAGATTCACGGCTGCACCTCAGCCCGAAGGGGGGTCGAGGCGAGCCTGGCGACCTTTGAGAGCCAGGATGCATACGACCGAGATGACGGCGAGCACCCCCACGATGACGCCGTCGACGATCAGCTCTGTCGTGTACCAGCCGTTGCGGTTTGACACATACCCGCCCACGGTGCCGGCCGCGACCAGGACGACGAACAGAACATGGATCGGGCGCTTCAACACGTAGCCCAGGGTGCTGTAGCCGGCGAGCTCGAACACCGCCCAGGGGACGATCGCTGACGCAGGGATGAGCTCGGAGAGCCCGTAATGGCTCTGGTCATCGGGAGGTCCTGACAGGCCAATCTGTGTGAGCGAATGGAACAACGGGGGGACCGCCATGAGCAGGGGCACGAATGCCATCACATCCATGACCACCTGCCCTGCCCAAACGCCGGTGCGCGAGGCGGCGTCCTGGTCACGCTTGCCGACCCCACCGGCGCTGATCAGCATCCCGGCGACGATGGCCGCGACGCTCGAGAGCATGAGTAGCTCGATGGTGACACCGAAACCCTGAGAACCCGAGGCGGACGTGACCGAGTTGGAACCCTTCAACAGCAACAGGGCAAGAAACCCGGGCAGATAGAACAGCACGCGCACCATCCGAGCGTTCACTCGTGCGTCACGCTGGGGTGGCATGCGCTCTACGCCGCCTCCATGCTCTGTCATGCCCTCGGTATCTGTCATCGGTCTCCTTGAAGCACGATTGCCAGGCGGTGACGTGGCTCCACCACGACGTCCGAGGCTACCGGGTGAAAGCAACCGGCTGCCCAGGAGCGCCTCGCAAGACCTTCGTCGGGCAGGATCGCCCGCCACGCCGAGCACGCCTGGCAGTGCGAGCACAGCAACCGTCCAAGCGTGCTTGGCGGTCCAACAGCGCCGCCACCCGACCTTAGGGACAGAGCTTCGTGCCGCGAAGGCGACCGTGAGATCGAGGCTCAGGATATGACGGGCAACGAGAGATTCGGGTAGGCGCCCACGTCGAGCGGGCTCGGCCCGTCAGATCGCAACCGCCACCAAGCGGCTGCTGCGACCATCGCCGCATTGTCGGTGCACATCGAGCGACCTGGCAGGAAGCCGCGGATGCCGTCCTGCACGCATGCGTCGAGGAGTCGCTCGCGAAGGCGGGAGTTCGCAGCCACGCCACCCGCGAGGCAAAGACCCTTCGCGCCGAGCTCTCGGGCTGCCCTGCGAGCTTTCGCCACGAGGACGTCGACGACCGCCTCCTGGAAGGACGCTGCGACATCCGCAGTGGCAACCTCGGGGTGCTTGCGCACATAGTTGACCACGGCCGTCTTGAGACCAGAGAACGAGAAGTCATACCCCTCGTCGAGGATCGCCCTCGGCAACGAGATCGCGTTCGGGTCACCCTCCACAGACAGCTCGTCGATCGCTGGGCCACCCGGGTAACCAAGTCCGAGGTAGCGGGCGACCTTGTCAAATGCCTCACCGGCCGCGTCATCGATCGTCGACCCGAGCACCCGATAGCGGCCGTGCCCCTCCATCGCCACGAGCATGGTGTGCCCGCCCGAAGCCAGCACGACGACAAGGGGAAGCTCGAGCTCGGGCTCCTCGAGGAATGCCGCATATAGGTGCGCCTCGAGGTGGTTGACCGCCACGAACGGCACGTCCCACACGAGGGCCAGCGCCTTGGCGGCACTCACGCCGACAAGCAGTGCCCCCACCAGACCTGGGCCGATCGTCACGCCAACCGCGTCGACGTGATCGTCTGCGATCCCCGCTTCGACCAGAGCGCGCGCTACAACGGGTGTCAGAAGCTCGACGTGGGCCCGGCTTGCGATCTCGGGGACCACTCCCCCGTACTGGGCATGGAGGTCGACCTGGCTCGATACCACCGACTACAGGACCTCGGCCGCGTCCACGACCACTGCCGCCGCAGTCTCGTCGCAGGAAGTCTCGATCCCAAGGACGCGGATGCCAGGCGAGTCGGCGGGCCGAAGGCCCGCACCGGAACCTCCTCTCAACTCATCCACGGCTCTTCCTCGTACTTGTCGTTGCGCAGGATGCCGATCACCACACCTGCTCCTCGATGCTCATGTGGTCCCCGACCGAGCTCTCTATGGCGCGCAGCCGTTCGGCGTAGGAGGGTTGGTTGATGTCGTGCGCCCACATGATCAGTACGTCCTCGTCGAGATCCGAGTAGTAGTTCTTGCGGATGCCCACCGGCCCCAGTCCTAAAGCCTGATAAAGGCGAATCGCGGCCTGATTGCTAGCCCGGACCTCCAGGGTCAGGTTCTCACAACCTCGCCTGACCGCGGCCGCTACCAGCACGAGCACGAGCCGGGTAGCCACTTTGTGGCGGTACCAGGCCGGATCAGTGGACACGGTCGTGATGTGCGCATCGGGCCCCGAGAACAGGACTCCAGCGAAGCCGATCACGTCGTTTCGATGCTTGGCAACCAGGTACAGCCGGGTGGTTCGGAGGGCAAGCTCGTTCATGAACAGACCGACCGACCATGGCGAGTGCACCGACTCTTGCTCGATCCGCAGCACGCTGCGCAGGTGACGCCGACGCATCGGCGCGATCACCGTGTGCGGCAGATCCTCGGAGGACTCCGTGAGAAGGGGCACGGACCTGGCCTGCCAGCCACTGTCGTGGCCGTTTGACCCTGATGGATCGAGCGCGGGTGAGCTGGGTGCAGGCACGTTG
>JAHFUU010000498.1:0-1014 GCA_023264915.1 Microthrixaceae bacterium
ACCTGTGCGGCTCGAACTTCCTCTTCGACTTCGCGCTGACACCGTTCGCCCAGCGGGCCGAGGCCATCACCTGACCCACTGCCCGACCGGCCAGCAGGTGAGCAGGCAGACGGCGGCATCTGGGCGCGCCGAGCTCGCTTGTTGGTTCGGCGAGGCCACGCTCAACCTTGGTGGCTGCGAAGGAACCGGCGGAGCAGCCAATGGTCGCCCCTTGCTCGCTCCAGGTGACCGATCGCCTGACCGAGCACGTCATGGCCGGCACAAGGACGGCCATGGCCCGGCAAGAGCAGCTCGATGTCCAGCTTCCTGAGGCGGTCCTCAGTCGCCGAGGCTGCCTCGGCGTCTACGTACTCCGGGTTGAACCACCCTTGCAATCCGACCGACAGGACGGCGTCTCCAGACAGCAACGTGCGCGTCGATTCGCGCCAGTAGCACGTGGAGTCAAGTGTGTGACCGGGTGCATGGAGCGCAACCCAGTCAGGAGCGTCCGGGACCGGGTCACCATCGCTGAGATAGCCAGAAACCTCGACCGGCATGCGGTAGGGCCCGGCCCCGTACCCGGCAACCGACGCCTCCCCGATGAACCCTTTCAAGGCCTCCCACGAGAACGGCTGGTCGAACAGGACAGGGGCCATCCGCGAAGCCTCGATCATGCCGGGTGTCGGCGGCTTGAATCCTTCCCGCCAGTGCCGGGTCACCTCCGGCAGATGCACTGCGACCGACGCGTGGCTCTGCAGATGTGGCAGCGCCGCCACATGGTCGCTGTGCGCGTGCGTGGCCGCTACAGGCCAGCGATCTGACGCAGAGTCCGCCGGGCCCAGATCCAGGCCGAGCGCGCCACGCAGGTGGCTTAGCGCCGCGTCGACGTTGCGGGTCATGCCGGGATCAACGACCAGGGGGCGGCCAGCCCCCCCGTCGTGGACCACGTAGCAGTTGAAGATCCACGAGGAGATCACGGTGATCCCGGCGTCGGGGATGGTCTCGATGAACGGTGAGTGCTTGGATGCTGACCGG
>JAHFUU010000498.1:1024-2994 GCA_023264915.1 Microthrixaceae bacterium
GCTCACCTCTGTCGGTGGGATTGGATCTCGATGGCACTGTCGGTGCGTCGGCTCAGACGCCGGGTGGCTTCATTGGCTCGGGTCCGCCCTGATACACGATGCGGCGCGGCTGGCCAGGCTGGCAGATCGTTTCCATTCACGCACGAGGTTCCGGTCGTGGCTGTCGGTCAGGTACACGAACGACAGCCCCGTGTCGGGGTCAGCATAAGCAATCTGGCCCCCTGCGCCGTTGTGCCCGAAGGTTCTCGGTGACACGGTGTGGCCGAACCCCCTGAAGGGCGCGTTGCCGTCGTCACCGGCAACAACCAGACCGAGGGAGCGGTTGGCGGGGAAGCCGAGCATGGGATCAGGCAGGTCACAGAGGACCGTGCTCGTCGCCATGGTCAGCACGTCCGGATCCCACAGCCCGGCCGGATCGCTCAAGAGCCCCTGGTAGAACATGGCCAGGTTCGACGCGGTGCTGACGGCGCCGCCTCCGGGGATTCCCACAGCCAGGTTCTCGGGCTCGCTCAGCAAGACCTTCGCCTCGTCGGTGACCTCACCGAGCAGCTCGGTGATGTCGAGGCGGATCCCGATGGCGGCCTCGAGCTCGTCAGGGGTGGGATAGGCACCGGTGATGAGAACGGGACGGACGCCGATCATGGGCGACCCGTGGGGTGAGCCCAGCTGCAGCTGCTCGAGACCCAGCGGCTCGAGCACCCGATCGTGCACGACGGCGCGATAGTCGGCTCCGAAGACGGACTCGACCAGCTCGGCAAGCACCCAGTGTGCAGCTGTGGGGTGATACTCGAAACGAGTGCCCGGCTCCCAGTTGAGGCGCCACCGAGACATCCGGTGTCGACGGGATTCGCGGTCATGCCAGTCAGCTGGACCCATCGGCGCCGTCGGGATGCCCGCTGTATGGGTGAGAAGTATCTGGACCGTGACGACGTCCTTGCCGTTGGACCCGAACCCGTCGATGACCTCACACGCCTTGGTGTCTGCGGAGAGCAGGCCATCAGACATCGCCAGCCAGACGGCGGCACCCACAAGGGCCTTCGTGCAGGAGAAGATGACGAAGCGGTCTTCGGGCTGTGCACTCCCGAGCGTCACGTCGAAGACGACGTCACCGTGGCGGGCGATGGCGAGCTGGCAGGATCCCACTGCGCCCTCGGTGATGTCCCGGCCCGCTCGCTCGACCAAGCCACCGACCTTGACGGGGTCCAGCCCCGCCTCGCGCACCCTGTCGACGACTTCAGCTTCAAGGTGCTCTGACTGCGCCATCTGGCCCCCTTTTGTCCCCCGGCGGCCGGCGGTCGGCGACCGTGTCACCTGCAACCTATCGTGGTGGACGTGCCTGTTCTAGAAGCCCACCACGACCTGCAACACCCCGTTGAGGCTGACGAGGCGTGGAGCGAGTCCTATTACTTCAACGCCTATGACCCGGTCACCGACGTGGGCTTCTTCACCCGGATCGGGGTTCGGCCCAACGAGGGCACGATAGACAGCCACTTCGCCATGTGGCTTCCCTCAGGTGACGTCGCCCACCTGCGCCAGGTTTGCGACCAAACCGACATGATCGATCGCCACCTCGAGGCGGGACCGGTCGCCTACGACATGGTCGAGCCTCTTACCACGTGGGAGATCAAGGCGGATGGCGAGGCCATCTTGCAGCGCCTCGACGGCAGCCGCGACTTGGGCTCCGTTCGGATCGGTGCAGCGGTTCGCTTCGACGCTCTCACCCCGGCGATCGGGGTGGATGGCCAGGGTGGCCAGCACACCGATGCCTCAGCAGCTGCTACGAGCACGACCGTCGGCAAGGGCCACCTCGAGCAGGCGGGACGGTGGGGAGGGTGGCTCGAGGTCGATGGGCACCGCTTCGATCTGGGAGACGCGCGCGGAAACCGGGACAAGTCCTGGGGACCGCGCCAGTGGGGCGGACCAACCATGTGGCGATGGTTCTCGATCAACATCGGCGGCGACTCACCCGG
>JAHFUU010000499.1 GCA_023264915.1 Microthrixaceae bacterium
GGCCAGGACCGAGGACAGGGACGGTTGACCTCGATTGCGCGCGGGTGCGCTGCCGAGGTCGGCCAACGACCGCTTGGGTGGGCGAGCGCGTCCCGCGGCGACCAGCGCCTCGACACGACTTGCGGGGAGCGGGATGAGCTGTGCGACGGCGCGTCCGCGGTCGGTGATGGTCACGATCTCTCCGGATGCCGCATCGGCCACCACGGCGGACGCATTCTGTTTCAGTGCTCGGACACCTACCGTCTTCATGAGCTACATGGTAGCACATCTCTCGGTCGGGCCGAGACGAGCCACCCGAAGATGATCCGCAGCTTCCGGCACGCTTGTCCCATCCTGCGGGCGAAAGGCTGGGGGCTGTGTCCGCCGCGGCGTCGGCGCTCTTCTCTCGACCTCCAGGCGGTACTGCTCGGCGAGTCGACTCCGTCATGCGTCGGCAATGGCGGCCAGGAACTTCTCCTCTTCATCGTCCGTCAGTCCGTCGATCGCCATCTCCTCGTGGAGAGGGAAGGGCTTGCCCCGTGGGAGAACCTGTTCTCGGGTCTCGTCGGGCGATTGCCCGGGCACATGTTGGGGACGGTCCTCGTGGGTCGACATGAACGCTCCTGGCCGTCCGAGTCTACCGATGACACCGATGCTGCTCCCCCTGACCGATCGATCGGCCACACGTCGGCGCAGCAGCACGCTGACGGTTGACGTACGCCGCGCCTCACACTGAGATCGAGCAACTGTCCGAGCGCTCGCAGCCGGGGCCCGATGGTCTCGTGTTTCCGAACACCGCCGGCCATCCGCTCGTCGAGGCGAGCTTCATGTCCAACATCTGGCTACCGGCGCTCGTGAAGGCCGGCATCGCGCCGACACGCTTCCACGACCTACGCCACACCGCGGTCGCGCTCGCCATTGCCGAAGGCGCGCACCCGAAGGCGATCCAGTCGCGCATGGGGCATTCGCCGGTGCAGATGACGCTTGACCGCTATGGGCACCTCTTCCCCGAGATCGACGAGGCGATTGCAGACGGTCTGCAGGCCGCGTTCCTGTCGTCAGACGGGAGCGGTGACACGGCCGCGGTGCTCCCGATCGCGGCGGGTTCGTGACCCCTCGGCTTGACACGAAAAAGACACAGCGCGACGGCCAGGACACGAAAAAGACACGGGATCCCGGTCTCAGGCGGTGAAGAAACGGTCTACCTGGTCATCCAGAAACGTGGGCTGACCAGGCAAAACCCTGGAGGCGGCGGTGGGAATCGAACCCACGTCTAAGGCTTTGCAGGCCTCTGCCTGAACCACTCGGCTACGCCGCCACAGAGCGCGCTCACTCTAGTGCCGGCCAGAGCATCGAGCGCGAGCCGAAACGGTCGCGATGCCCCGTTGCAGCTGCTACCCGCGAGACTGAGTCGATGCACCCCGGCGCACGCCCCGGACCCCCCACTGACCGGCGGTCGGCTGCGATGCACCCCGGCGCACGCCCCGGACCCCCCACTGACCGGCGGTCGGCTGCGATGCACCCCGGCGCACGCCCCGGACCCCCCACTGACCGGCGGTCGACTAGCAAGGAGACGGCCACCCCAGGGTTGACACCTATCGCGGACGCGCTGGCGCTCTCTCCCGTCGCACGCATGAGGTCCCACCGGTCCGGCCCAGGCACTTCACCGCTCAGGACTCAGGACCGATCCATCCCCCTCACCCTGGCGGCCGTCGCGGCCATCGCGGCAATCGGGTTCTCGAGCGGGCTGGTCTCGGGATGCGGGAGCGCTTCAACCCCTTCAGCGGGTCAGGCCACCACAAGACCACCGGGCGAAGCCCCGGCGGCCCCAAGAGGCCAAGCCGATGGGGCCTTTGCCCAGGGGCAGGGGTCAAAGCCTGGATCGACACAGGGAACCGTGATGGCTGCTGCTGATGCCCGGTGGACGCCTCTGGCGCCGTCGCCTCTGGCGAACCAGAGCGGGTTCAGCGCTGTGTGGACCGGCTCGGAGCTGCTCGTGTGCTGTGGATCGGCCAAGGACGCTGCCGCAACTGGTGCAGCTGACACGATGTCGACCGCGGCGGCCTACAACCCCGAGGCAGACACGTGGCGGCCCGTCGATCCGCCACCAGCACAAGTCCAGAGCTGGGGTGCGATCAACGTGGCTGACCGCACGATCTACTTCCTCGACGGTGGGACAGCACCGTGGACCTACCTCGCCTATGACATCGACGCATCCCGCTGGCACCCGATCGCCGCGCCACCAGGAAACGATCGCAGGACCGCCACCAGCCGGCTAGGTCCTTCCGCATGGACAGGCCGCGAGATCGTGGCACCAATACTCACACCGCCGGCCAGCGATCATGATCTGGCCATGGTGGCATTCGAACCGGCCACCAACACGTGGCGGACTCTGCCCTCTCCCCCGACGCGCCTGGAACCCACTTCCGTCGTCTATGACAACGGACGGCTCACCCTCCTCGGCGAACAACGAGCCGCTTCTGACCAGTCGACTGCACTCGTCACCGAGACCCTCGACATGAACGCCAACACCTGGGAAGCACCAGAGCCGACCCCGGTCGAACGCCGAGGTCCTCAGGTGGTGGGCGGTGGTGAGCAGGTTCTTGCGTGGGACGTGTCAGGGTCGGTGCGGGTCCGCCGGGGCGGTCAATGGCAGGACCTCCCGTCGATACCGCTTCCCGAGGACGAGTGTGGGTGGAAGGGGATCGAAGCCCGCCAGCTGCTGGTCCTGTGGCGCTGCACCCAGCAAGGTGCCGTCCTCGACACCAGCACCGGTGAGTGGCGCGAGCTCCCGAAGCCTCCAGTCGAGCTGTCAGACACCAACATGACCATGCTCGGCGGGCGGCTCGTGCTGTGGGCGGGTGGTGGTGAGAAGCTCCAGCCCTACGCCTTGGACCTCGGCTGACCCGAGACCATGCACGCGCACGCGTCGTGCCACAGGACCTGACAGACACCTGTCCCCTAACCCACCCCTACCCCTACCCCTACCCCTGCCCCGGTGCGCGGCCGCCGG
>JAHFUU010000500.1 GCA_023264915.1 Microthrixaceae bacterium
CTTGAAGGCGGCCCGACTCATCCACGACGCCGTGGCGGAGCTTGCCCGCCGCTCGTGTCGGCATGTCGCCTTCCAGCACCTGTGCGTATCGGAGCAGCGTGTGGACGGGGCCGGGTGACCGCGCCGCGCCTCGCCCTCAGGGGGTCAGGCGGTTGCGCCGGAGCAGCTTGGTGCCCCGATCGCTCTTGAGGATTCGCGAACCGGTTCGGGTTCGGGCGAGCCAGCGAGCCTGACGGTACGGTGGCAGCGACATGATCCTGTCGTAGGTCGCCTTGAGCTCGTCGTAGTGGTCTTGCAGGGATCCACATTGGGTGGCCAGCTCGGTGTTGCGGGCCTGAAGCTCAGAGTACGCAGTGCTGAGTTGGTCGTTCTTGGAACCTAGATCCTCGACGCGGTCCTGAGAATGGAGCGCGTCGACTCGGGTGCGCTCCAGGTCCTGAGTGAGGCGTTGCAGCGATGTGAGCGAGTAGTACCTGCCGCCGTCCCTCGCGGCGGCGGACTCCCTGGCCTCTTCCTCCTCGGTGAACTGAGCCAGCCTGGAGGTGTCCTCTAGCGCTGCCTTGTCAGGTGTGGCGAGGACGAACGCGAAGAGGTTGTCCTCTGGGTGCTCGGCAGCGTAGGCGTCGTCCTCGGCGAGGATGCGCCCGATCACGTCGATCCGTTCGGGGTCGTCGAATGCGACGGCGAACATGTTCTGATTGTGGGTGAGCAACGGGTAGGCGATCGCTCCACCGATCGGCACAACCTCGTCGAGGTGGAAGTACCGACCCATCGTCTCGATGATCAGCTCAGAATGGATTGCCTCGGTGGGGTCGTGAAGCAGCATCGTCGGGAGATGGGGGTAGCTCATCTCATGGCGGAAGCGCTCGGGCAGCGATTCATTCAGGTGCACGCACGCGTCCCAAACGCTCCATCGGTACTGGTTGCGGTGGGGCCCTACGTAGTCGAAGGACACGAAGCACCCATCGTCGGGCATAGCCCTGCACAGCTCACGGAAGACCCGGTCGATGTAAGCGATGTGATGGGCGGCAGCATGGTTGACCACGAGGTCGAACTCGCAGTCCGGGATGGCCGCGGAGTTGATGTCGAGCTGGATGTAGCGAGCGGGGACACCGGCGGCCGAGGCGGCGTGACGGGCTTGTCCGATGAGCTCCTCGGAGTAGTCGATCCCCACGGCTTCCGCGGTTAGCCCTTCTGCGATGAGGCCGCGTTCCACGTGACCATTGCCGCAGTTGAGGATGAGCGCTCGCTTGAAGGTCCGGTGAGTCGCACGTGCTACCCGCTCGCCCCAATAGGCGTCGGGGTCACCTGAGATCTTCTGGTTCATCCACGCCCTGACCTCGGCATGGTCGTTCCAGTAGTCGCGGCCGTAGTAGACCTCGGCGTTCTCGTTGACCGTGAACCCGGTGGTCGCGACCGCGTCTGGTTCCATCTGCCCAAGTAAACCAAGCAGGCGGCCCACGCGCGAACTCCTCGTTGAAGCAGGGTTCGAGCTCCCCGAGGGCGCCCCTGTCAAGGAAGGCTCGCGTCGTGGCGCATGTCTTTGGGTGTGGGCAGCGGCAGGAAGCTCAGCCACGCATCAAGTTGGTGTGGTGAGCAGAGCCGGAATCGCGACTTGGGTGCTCGTTCGCGAAGGCTGACTCAAACTACGGTGAGGCGGATGCGCACCGTCGTCGCCGAGGCTCGACAGCCCCGGCCCGGTGGCAGGTCCGGTGGCGGTGGCAAGGGCGACCAGAGCACCCTGCCGGAAGATGCTGTTGAGGGTTCGGCCGCCGGGAGTGCCAGGCGCGGGTTTGGCCAGGTCGCTTGGGCTGTCGCAAGAGGCCCGCTCGGCATGTCGGTGCTGGCGATCGCGGTCGCGTCGGTAGCGGTGCGGCAGGCCAACGCCGGGGGTTCCTGGGGACCGCCGTTCTTCTTCGACGAGGTCTGGCGGGTTGACTTCATCCGATCGAGCCATCCGATCGAGCGCATGTACACACACGACACACCCGTCCCGCTGGGTTGGGTGGTCGTGATGCATGCCATCACAGCTCTGCTGCCGTACAAACCGGTGCTCTTCCGTGTCATCAGCGCCGGCTGGTTCCTCCTTGCTGCCGGCGTGCTCGCATTCCTGATGGCTCGCATCATCGGGCGAGACCCTGCCCGGACGCCGGTTGCCGACGCGGCTCACGCTTCCCACCCCGGTCCCAGAACCCACCTCATACCCTTGATCGCTGCACCCGTCGCGGTCGGGTTGGTTTGCTTCTTGCCACTCGTGTCGCACTACTTCCAGTACTTCAACAACTACACGTTCGAGATCCTCTACGTGGCCCTGGCAGTGCTCGCAGCCGAAGAGCTGGACAGGACGCCCCGCATCGCCTTTCCGAGCTTGTGCGTGTTGGTCGGACTCTCTCCGGCGTTCCTGATCGGAGGGCTGTTCGTGGTTCCGGCACTGGTCGCGTGCGGCATTGCTTGGGCATGGCGTTCAGGCCAACGGCTTCGCACCCGACGGTTCGTCGCTCTGGGAAGCAGCGGTGCCGTAGCCACGCTGGTGATGGCTCTGGTGTGGCTGAACGTGTACAGGCCAGTGGCCGGCAAGCCCAGCATCTCGCAGTTCTGGATTGAGGAGCGGGCGGCGCTGGGTGGCGACGTGAGTCTCACCGAGCTCCTTGGCAAGACCCTCAAGCAGCTTGGCTCGGGCATGATCGGTGACCGGCTGTACTTCGTGGGATCGATCAACGCAGTTCCACAGCTCGGCCCCGTCCAGCTCGTCGCGTACGGCGTTTTGCTGATGTCTGTCGTGGTCGGAGCGGTATCGGTCTGGCGGCGTTGGCCCTGGCTGGTGGCGACGGTTGCCTCGGCATGGGTTCTCACGGCGCTTGCGTCGACGGCCGCACACTGGCCGATGACCATCGAGCGGGTCAATCTCTGCTGGCAGATCCTGTTCTATGTGATTGCTGCGTTCGGCTTGGTCCGGGCAGCTTGCTGGGCAACCTCGCGCCGCCCGT
>JAHFUU010000501.1 GCA_023264915.1 Microthrixaceae bacterium
TGATAGGCACGATCGAGGGCGAGCCTCTGGCCTTCCTTCCGGGGGGCCGTGAGCCCCAGGTGCCGGCCGTCGCTGGAGCCGGCAACGCTCTTGATGACCGCGTAGATGCGGTCACCGTCTCGCTCGGCATCGGCAAGTCGCTTCAACACGACGCACGCGATGCCCTCGCCGAGCGTGATGCCGTCTGCAGCTGCATCGAACGTGCGGCACCGCCCACTCGGAGACAGCGCGTGCACCGACGCGAAGAGCAAGAAGTCGTTGATCCCGTTGTGCAGGTCGGCGCCGCCGCACAGCACCAGATCAGAAGAGCCGGTGGTGAGCTCCTTGCATGCCAGGCCAACTGCCGCCAGCGACGCCGCGCATGCCGCGTCGACGGTGTAGTTGGCGCCTCCCAGGTCGAGCCGGTTGGCGATGCGCCCGGCGATGACGTTGGTGAGAAGGCCCGGGAAGGAGTCCTCGGTCAGGCGCGGAAGGTAATCGGCCAGGGGCTCGGGCAACCCGCCGGCCAGGGTCGGGAGCATGGAGCGGAAGCTGTAGGCGCTGGACAGGTCGGTTCCGCCCTCGGCACCGAAGATCACCGACGCTGTCGAGCGGTCGAACTCGCGATCTGCGTAACCGGCATCGGCCAGAGCGCGTGCTGCCACCTCCAACGAGAGGAGCTGGACCGGTTCGATCGAGCTGAGCGAGCGCGGCGGGATGCCATAGGCGAGGGCATCGAAGGGGACCTCGCCCAAGAACCCGCCCCACTTCGAGGGCGTCTTGAGGTCAGGGGCCTCGATGAAGGCTCCCTCGTCGTAGTAGCGGCTGATGTCCCACCGCTCGGGCGGCACCTCGGTCACCGAGTCGACACCTGAGACGATGTTCGCCCAGAACTCCTCGACACCGTCAGCGCCCGGGAAGAGGCATGACATCCCGACGATCGCGACATCCACGGGAGCGGGGCAGCGACCACGGCTTCGCGCCTCTGCGCCTGGCGACAGGCCCAGTTGTGCCGCGCGACGGTCGAGGAAGGACATGGCTCCGGTTGTCACCTGCTCGTGCAGATCGTCGATTCTCGTGCGGCCATGGCGCACCGTGGCGACCTCGCCGATCATGTACATGCCGTCGGCCTGCTGGCTGGCGCGACTCGCCTCGATGACCCCGTCGTCGCTGTGCGCGAGGCCTTTGGCGGCGATGCGCAGACGCCCGAGGTTGAGCTGTTCGAGCTCGGCCCAGATGTCCTTGGGCGGGACGCCGTCGGTGATCATCTGCTTCTTGGTCGCAGCAAAGGTCGCCGCGTACTCGCTGTCCGCGCAGCGCGACGCGTGGCCGGGTGAGGTCTCCAGGAGCACCGTTCGCTCACACATGATGGCTCGTTGCTGGAAGGCGTCGAGGATCGCTCCGGTCGCCACGGCCTCCTCGGTGAACAGGTATGCCGTCCCCATGAGCACCCCTATCGAAGCGCCGCGCTCGACAAGGGGCGATGCGAGCACCGCCACCATTGCAGCTGAGGCTTCGTCGTGGACACCTCCGGCGAAGAAGATCTCGACACCGGACAGCGATCCGTGCCCGTCCGTTCCGCCAGAACGTGCGAACATCACCAACCTGTCGACCTGCTGCTGCCACAGCAGCAAGCTGGTGCGCGGGCCCACGTGCCCGCCGCACTCGCGGCCCTCGAACACGAACCTGCGCGCTCCGTCCTTGACGAAGCGGTCAAGCAAGCCGGGTGACGGCACGTGGAGGAAGGTGGCCACCCCGGCTGCTTCCAACGGGGCTGCCTGACTGGGCCGACCACCCGCGATCAGTGCCATGGGCGGAGCTATCTCGTGGATCGCTTCGAGCTGCTCGTCACGCAACTCTTGGGGAACGAACCCCAAGATGCCCACACCCCAAGGCCTGTCGCCCAGCAGCTCGGCGGTCTGTGCCAGCATGGCCCGCACCTCTGGCCCGCCGAGCAGAGCGAGAGCAAGGAAGGGAAGGCCACCGCTTGACGCCACGGCTCGAGCCAGCTCTGGCCGGTCACTGACCCGGGTCATGGGTCCTTGCGCCACCGGGTAGCGCGCACCGTGCGCGACAGCCAGCGGGGAGCCCGGTCCGAGAGGTCGGGCCGCTGACGTGAGCGCGATCTGCTCGTCGATCGCAGTCTGGACGGCGTGCACGACACCACCCGCGGTCTTGTAGCGGTTGGCGAGACCTGCGGCGAGGGCCGCGTCCTGGCCAAGCGGTGCCAGGCCGTCGCTCAGCCGACCGGTCTGGTGGAACTGCTCGACCAGCCGCATGACCGTCGATGCGTCGGTGCTCTCAGGCAACGTGGCCGACAAGAGGTCGGGCCTCAGGTAGACGCGCTGGCACCCCAGCACCCGGGTCTCGCTGCCGTCCATCGCAGCGATCGCCGATCGCAGCTCGGCTGGAAGGTGCTCGCTGACCTCCTTGACCAGAGCGAGCTGCGCGTCGAGCACGACGCCCGCTGCTCCAGCAGCCACCACAGCGGCCGCAGTCTGTGGACCGATGCCGCCTTGCACCCAGACCGGGCACTCGTACTGCCCCAGGACCTGCTGGGCCAAGACGAAGGCACCGGTGTCACCCACCCTTCCGCCGGCCTCGCTTCCCTTTGCCACCAGACCATCGGCGCCAGCAGCAACCGCATCCATCGCTTCGCCGATCGACACGACCTCGACGAGGATCCGACGACCCGGTGCGCGCCAGGCCGCGACGAGCCCCGCCAGGTCGCGCTGGGAGTTGGCCCCGTTGCCAACTGGCACCGAGGGGTCGGTGCCAACCACAACGAGGTCAACCTGGCAGGGCAGGCTGGCCGGGCTCATTCCCGCGCCGGAGAGGACCCTGGCCCCGAACGGACCCGGGCAACGGCGCGCGCAGCTCTGCAACTCCGCCCACATCGAATCGGGCGCACCTTCGGTGTCGATCACGCCCACGCCACCAGCGCGTGCGACAGCAACGACCAACGCCTCGGTGCCGCATCGAGCAGGTGTCAACCCCA
>JAHFUU010000502.1 GCA_023264915.1 Microthrixaceae bacterium
CGCCTTGCGGGCATGGATGCCGAGACATGTTGGAGGGCTGAGATGGCTCGCGGCTACCTGCCGCCCGCGGAGCTGGGGCTCGAGGTGTTGGACCGGGTGGCACCCGATGTCGAACGCATGGTCGAGGTCGTTCGCGACCTTGTGGGTGATCACCAGGCTCGAAGCTCGAAGACCGTCAGCGTCGCCCTCCCTGGCGGCCGGGTCGTGGCGGGGACGGTCACCGACGTGGTCGACGGCCGCTGCACCAGCGTCACGTTCTCGCGAATTGGCCCCAGCCACCGCCTGGCTGCCTGGGTCAGGTTCCTTGCCCTCTGTGGATCAGATGGGTCAGGCCCGATCCAGAGCCTCGCGATCGGCAGGGGTCGCCGGAGGAGGCCGATGACGTCTTCGATCGGCCCCTTGAGCCCGCACCAGGCTCGGGAGCAGCTGGCGCGCGTGGCAGACCTGTATGAACGCGGGATGCGCGAGCCCCTACCGATCTACTGCAAGACCTCGGCGGCATTTGCCAACTCCTTCGGGAAGGGGCAGCCGCTGTCGGAGGCTCGCCGGGAGTGGGTGAGCAGGGGTCGGTCGGGTGGCATCGAGGGAGAGGATCGCGATCTCGCACATCAGCTGGTGCTCGGGGGAGTGATGCCCTTCGAGTCCCTGCTGTTGCAGCGCCCCCGGCCCGGCGAGGACGGGCCAGGATGGCACCCCGATGCCGACTCGCGGTTCGGCCGGTATGCCCTGCGGCTCTGGGAGGGTCTGCTCGAGCACGAGGAGCTGTCAGATCGATGAGGGTGCCTGACCGAGGAGATGACTTCGATGCGTGCGCGCCGATCGCGCCGGGAGTCACGGTCCTCGAGGCGAGCGCAGGTACCGGCAAGACAGCCACGATCGCGACGCTGGCTGCCCGCTTCGTCGCCGAAGGCACGCCGCTCGAGAACATGCTGCTGGTCACCTTCACGCGCATGGCGACCGGGGAGTTGAGGGGAAGGGTGCGCGAACGGCTGGTCACGGTCGAGCGGGAGCTTGCTTCGATCACCCGCGGAGGGGATCCCGGCGCGCTCTCGGATCCGCTCGTCTCGATGCTGGCCGACCGCGGAGCGCAAGAGGTGGACAGGAGCCGGCGGCGGCTGGCGGGTGCGATCGCGGACTTCGACGCCGCCACGATCTCGACGACCCACGGCTTTTGCAGCCACGTGCTGGGAGGGCTCGGGCTGGCAGGCGAGCTCTGGGCCGACGTCACCGTCGAGGAGGATGCCTCGGATCTGTTGAGGGAGGTGGTGGATGACCTGTACCTGCGGAAGTTCGCACGGACAGGCAAGGCCCCGCTCAGCCGAGCCGAAGCGCTCAAGATCGCGCGGGTGGCCGTGGACTTCCCCACCGCGGTTGTCATCTCAGGGGACTCCCACCTCGACCTCGATCAGGGAGATGGCGGGCAGGCAGGCAACAAGCCGACCAGCAGCAGGGAACAGGGTCGGCTCCTGCGCCTGAGGATGGCCGAGGCGACGCGAGCAGAGCTCGATCGCCGCAAGCGACGGTCGAACCTCGTCACCTATGACGACCTGTTGACGAGGCTGGCTCGGACGCTGTCGGACCCGGTGCGGGGGCCAGGTGCGATCCAGAGGCTCCGCCACCACTACCAGGTCGCCCTCGTGGACGAGTTCCAGGATACGGATCCGGCCCAGTGGGAGATCCTGCACCGCGCCTTCGGGGAGGGCGGGTCGACCCTTGTCCTCATCGGCGATCCGAAGCAAGCCATCTACGGGTTCAGGGGGGCGGACGTCCACGCATACATCGGGGCAGCGCGCAGCGCGGATCACCGCGCGACGCTCGCGGTCAACTGGCGAAGTGATCAACCGCTGCTCGACGCGCTCGACGCGCTCTTCGGCGGCACGAAGCTCGGGCACGAGGAGATCGAGTACCGGTCAACACGCGCGGCTGTCGACCACGAGGTGGCCCGACTCTGGCAACCGGGCCTCGAAGGGGCCGAGGTGCCGGTGGTCCCGCTGCGGGTCCGGGTCGCGCACCGCTCAGATGGCCGTCTCGCGCTGACACCCAACGAAGGTCTGGCTGAGATCAGCTCCGCACGATCTCACGTCGCCGCTGATCTGGCGTCAGACATCGTCCGCCTGCTCTCGTCCTCGACCGAGGTCCGTGACGGGCTCCCCCGCGGGTCGGCGGCGCCGGGCCGGCCCATCGGGCCAGAGGACGTCGGCGTGCTCGTTCGTACCAACAGACAAGCTGAGATCGTGCTCGATGCACTGCGTGCGGCGGGTGTGCCGGCGGTGCTCAACGGTACGGGAAGCGTCTTGGCGTCAAGGGCTGCGGGCGACTGGCTGGTGCTCCTCGAGGCTCTCGAACGGCCCTCGTCGGAGGCGCGGGTGAGGGCAGCCTCGGTCACCTGCTTCATAGGGTGGGATGCGCAGGCGGTGGCAGCAGCGGATGAGTCCCGCTGGGAGCAGATCCATGCACGGGTCCACACGTGGGCAGCCTCGTTCCGGCGCTGCGGTGTGGCGTCGCTGTTCGAGCAGCTGATCCATGACGAGCGCCTGCCGGCACGGCTGCTGCTGAGCGAAGGCGGTGAGCGTCTGCTCACCGACCTTGGACATGTGAGCCAGCTGTTGCACGTCGAGTCGCAGTCCCAAGCCCTCGGCATCAGTGCCACGGCCAGCTGGTTGCGTGAGCAGATCGCGGATGCCCGAGCCGGCCGAGGCCACGAGGAGCACGGCCGTCGCCTCGAGTCTGACTCGCCCGCTGTTCAGGTCCTCACGATCCACAAGAGCAAGGGCCTGGAGTTCGGTGTGGTCTATGCCCCGTTCCTGTGGGAGAGCGGGTACATCGACGACGAAGGGCCCTTCGTGTTCCACGACGAGGAGCACGACGGGCGCCTCACCGTCGATGTCGCGATGTCAGGGACGCCCTACCTCCGGCACGGGCAGGCAGCGCTCTCCGAGCAACGAGCCGAAGAG
>JAHFUU010000503.1 GCA_023264915.1 Microthrixaceae bacterium
GCTGACCAGCAAGGTACCGTGGACTCGGTGATCGACCCGACGGGGATGGACTATGACCCCGGCAGCGGTGGTTGTGCATCGACGCCCAAGACCGGCGCCGACGCCAACCGGGGCAAGACGCTCTTTGGCTATGACAGCCGCGGCAACCGCACGTCCCGTCAGACCTATAGGGACAACCTGTCCGGCACGCTACCAGCCGAGACGTGGGCCTTTGATCTCGCCAACCGACCCACCAGCTACAACAGCGGGGCGGCGACCAACCCGATCGTCACCACCACCAGCTACGCCACCACCAACGGGCGGCTGTCCTCAAAGACCACCCTCACCGGCGACGGCGGCGATTCCAGCCTCCACCAGGTGGTCGAGACCTACGCCCCGAGCGGCTCGGCGGTCACCACCGAGTCCTGGCTGTGCGGGGCGAATTGCGCGACCACAGCCAACGACGCCGCCCACAAGACCAAGATCGCGACGACCTATGACCCGCTGGGTCAGCCCAAGACACTCGCCGATCAATCACCGGGAATCACCGCCCGCACGTGGAGCTTTGACCATGACACCGCGGGTGACATCACCAAGATCACCTACCCGAACAACAAGACCAACCTCGTCGTCTATGACCTCATCGGCAAACCGGTCTCTCAGACCTACCCCGACGGGCAACTCTTCGCCTACCGCTACGACGCCGGCCAACGCCTCGAGAAGGTCGACTCGATCGTGTGGGGCGTGTCGATCAACATCGTCACCTACACCACCAACGCGAACGGGCAGCGCACCGGAGAGACCCTCAACTCCCAAAACACCGGTACCAGGGCCTACACCCGCAACGACGCCACCGGCGGGCTCACCAAATACGTCCAGAACATCCAGAACGCCAACAACTGGACCACCCCGGTGACCTATGACGCCGCCGGGCGCATCAAGACCGACTGCAAGGCCACTGGCACCGGTGGCACCTGCCAGACCAGCGACACCAAGACCACCTACACCTACGACGCCGCGAGCCAGCTCACCAACGCCGCCGTCGCGAATGCCGGAAGCACCAACATCTCCAACTGGGCCTACAGCTACGGCAACCACGGCAACCGAACCCGACAGGTCCTGTCGCGAAACGGCTCCAGCGACATCACCACCAACTACGCATATGACGCCAACCAACAGCTCTGCCGCAGCGACACCGGGGCCACACCCACCTGCAGCTCCAGCGGCAGCACCGTCACGACCTACACATATGACCGCGCCGGAAGACGCACCCAGGTCGTCGTGCCCGGTGCCGGCGGCTACACCCAGACCACCACCTACAACCCCCGTGGGCTCGCCGCCACCATTCAAACCGGCTCGACCACCACCTACCGGGGCTATGACGCGCTCGGCCAACTCGACTGCACCGCCACCACAACGGTTGGCTGCCACTCCTCGCGCACGGTTACCGACGGCGCCACCACCAACAACAGCGCAAACGTGACGTCAGCCACCGCTGCGTTCACCAGCGCGGACATCGGTCTTGACATCGGCGGACCCGGTATCCCAGCCGGCTCCGCCATCACCGCCGTCAACTCCGCAACGTCCGTCACGATCAGCGCCAACGCAACCCAGACCGCAAGCGGTTCCACGCTCACCATCGGGACGACCAGTCGGCCCACGACCTCCAACAACTGGGTCTACTGGGACAACACCAACGCCACCAGCAGCGTCCCCCAACCGATCGCCTCGTGGAACGGCACCTCGGCCAGCTACCTGTACATCCACGGCGACCAGCGCCTCAACGTCAACGGCTTCAACTTCGGCATGAACTACCAGGGCTCGGCCACCCAAGGCTTCGCGAACGGAGACGCACCAACTGACTACAGCCCCTATGGCGAACCGCTCAACGGCAACCCCGCCACCGGCCACCAGCCATCACAGTTCGAGTACCGCAACGAGCGCTACCTCGACAAGACCCTCTACCTCCGCAACCGCCTCTATGACCCTGCGATCGGACAATTCACGTCCCGCGACCCCGTTGATGGGCACTCCGGAACCCCGACAGTCGCCAACCCCTACCACTACGGCGACAACGACCCACTGAACAAACAAGATCCCTTGGGGCTTGAAGTCAGCGACTGCGACTTCAACCAGGAGAAGGCGGGCAGCACCGGGTGCACGTTCGTCGTTGAGGACACGATGGATGGCCGCATCACCGGCTCGGATCCCGGGGGGAGGATGAGCTCCTTCGACGATGACTTCACCGTCGAGAACTCCAGTCACAACATCTACGCCGCGGCGCAAGCCACCGGGGTCGACATGCTGTTGCTGGCTGGTGCCGTCACCAGCGAGCAGACCACCGATCCGGGCGGCCGGCTAGAGAGCACGCTTCAAGGCCGAAGAGGCGACGGCACGGTCGGGCCAGCGAACATCATCCTGGATGAGGGGGTCTACACCTGGCAGCACCATGAAGCGGAGATGTCTGCTCTCGGCTTTGGTATCTCGTGTTGCTTGGATAGCAAGACCAGAATCGGAGCGCATCCGGGGCTTGCGATGTTGTTGTCCGCGTACCTGATCAAGGATCTCAAGTGGTTTATCTACGACCTGGTCGCGACCAACTCCAACAAGCTCAAGATCATCTCCACAAATCGCTTCCTCGAACTACAGCAGCGGGCTGATCCGGCGGCGGCAGGGGACTATAAAGACAACTTCACCTACCTGATGTCAGGGCTCGTTCACCAAGGCTTCCGGTCGGGATGGGCGGTAGGCACGGAGAAGATTCGGAACGCGCTCCTCAATCACCAAGACTTCGACGAGGACATCCGCGTCGGCTCGCCGTACGGCGGACCGGGTGGACGCCCGTTCTACGGAAGCCAATGGTCCGCTGGGATGTGCGTAGCCGCTGGCCGGCTTTCGCTTGGCACGCAGGGGACGTTCTGTGGCTGACCATCGCTTTCGTTGGTTCGGAGTGTTCATCCTCGTGTTTGCT
>JAHFUU010000061.1 GCA_023264915.1 Microthrixaceae bacterium
CCACAAGGTCGCGAACGACCTCGACGATGCGTTCGACATCGGGTGCCACCCGGTCCAACACCTCGAGCCCCAGCTCCGCGGGCGGCAGGTAGCCGCGAGCCATCTCAGCCCTCCAACATGTCTCGGCATCCATGCCCGCAAGGCGAGCCTGCAACAGCCGCTGACCGACATCCCAGCTCTCGAGATGGTTCAGCTCGACAGGCATCTGGTCTGAGGCGTCGTCGTCGAACCCGGCCAGCGTCAGGCCGAGCCGTTGCCGGAGGAAGGCGCGAACCGGGTGGCGGACGAAGCTCACGAGATCGTCGAGCTCGATGATCTGGGGCGGGGTGGTGCCAGAGGGCTCGGCACCAGAGCCCCTCGGGTCACCAGGGTCACCAGGGTCACCAGGGTCACGAGGGTCGCCAGGGTCGCCAGGGTCGCCGGGCTCGCCAGGGGGCCTTCTGAGCGGCTCTGAGATGAACGCCCCGGGTGCTTGCCGGGGTCCGGTGGCGGCGCGCGCGCCGTCGAGGGCCGAGCTGTCAAAGCTCCAGGACTCCGGGTGACCGAGATCGCCGGGAACGAAGTTCCGCTCGTCGTACCGCTGCAACGGGTGGTGCACGACGACCATGTCAAGGGCCGTCTGACCGGCGGGACCGTCGTCGTCGGCGGCTCGCGCAGTCGCTTCGATGGTGTCGAGCAGCTCTCCGAGCGGCACCGCCGGAGGCAGCAGAGCATTGGTGCGTTCGTCATGGCCGGAGTAGGTGATGATCAAACGGTCCTCGGCGGCGAGCAAGGCGTCCAGCAGGAGCTGGCGATCCTCACTCCTGTGGTCGAGGTCCCCCACGCATGGATCGCGGCGGGCCACATCGTCGCCGTCTGGAGCGCTCTGGCGCGGGAAGGCCCCGTCATCGAGGCCGAGCAGGCACACGACCCGATGCGGAACCGACCGCATCGGCACGAGCGTGCACATGGTCAGGTGCCCGGTGCGGAAGTTGGCTCTGGTGGGGCGGCCACCGAGGCGCTGGTCCAGGACAGAGCGCAAGTCCTGCAGCGAGATCTCCACCTCCTGCGCGGTGCAGGCGTCGATGCGGACCTCCTCGAAGAGGTCCTCGAGCTGGGTGCGCTGCCACTGGTCGCGGTCGCTGGTGGCGAACAGCCGGCGCGACACCTCATCCAAGGCTGTCATCCAGGAGCTGATCGGTCTCGGTCCGCTGAGGTCGTCGATGGACCTCACGAGACGGTCCACCAGCTCCGCCAGACGGCCCGTGAGGTCGATGTCGCTGCTGTCGACGTCGTCGAGGGGCAACACACCACCCACCAGGCCGAGGCCGTCCTCACTCATGGCCACACCCAGGGCCAGCCGGTCAAGGCCCGCCTTCCATGTGTTGGCATCGATCGACACCTTGTAGGGCTGGCGATGGTCACCGTCCAATCCCCAGCGCACGCCTGCCGAGGCCGCCCACTCCTCGATGCGGGCAAGCTCGTCGTCGTTGAACCTGAAGCGCCGGCGGACCGGCTCGCGGCTGGCGAGATCGACGAGCTGGCTCGCCTTGAACCGCTCGTCCACCAAGCGGAGCAGATCGCCGAGTGCAGCCAGAAGCGGGTTGGTCTGGCTCAACGAGCGATCGGCGAGGCGCACCGTGACGCTGGGCATCCGTTCCCGGGTGCTCGGATCCTCGCTCTCGACATGGTCCTGGTCGCCCGCTCCGAACGTCGCTTGGATCATCGGAGCGAACGAGTCGATGTCTGGGCACATGACGATGATGTCGCGGGGCTCCAGGGTCGGATCGTCAGCAAGCTCGTGAAGGATCGCGTCACGCAAGACCTCCACCTGGCGGGCCCTTCCGTGGCAGGCATGCACCTGAACGCTGCGGTCTCGGCGGGTGAGCACCCATCTCGCGTCCGTGTCGGATGTCGGCGCATCCGGAGCTGGGGCGTTGGAGTGGATGTCACGCTGGATCCGCCGCAGCAGCGTGGTCGGCGCGGCCAGGTCGGCCACGAGATGCCGGTCCTCGATGTCGGCGCTCGCGACGCGCTCATCGAACTGGGACCCGAGGACGAGTTGGACCTCGCGCGAGTCGCGTCCCCAGGCCGCAAGAAACCTGTTGTGCACCAGCTCACCCGTCCAGTCCCCGGACCGGCGGAGCGGGCCGGCGAGCCCCGAACGCTCTCGCCCGATGCTGTCCCCCACGAGGTCCCAAAGCACTGCTGAGGGGTGGAGGAGGAAGAGGTGGACCTCACGGTGCGCAGCCAGGGCACGGAGGACCTCTGCGTGCGAGACCGGGAGCCTAGTGACGCCGAAGAGGCTGACCCTGTCGGGCAGCGGAGCGAGTGCCGGGTCGCTGCGCAGCCGGTCGCAGGCCAGGGGAACCCTCTCGGCGATGCTCGGCTGGCCAACTCGTTCGCGAAGTCGACGCCAGAGCTCTGCCTGCCAGACCAGATCCGCAGGTAGCGGTTCACCGTAGAGGCCGACATCCCGGCCCTGCGCCCACGCGTGGATCATCGATGGGTGGTGCACCGCATACGAATCGAATAGGTCCGCGATGCGCCTCATGGCCGCGAAGCTGCCCGTGGCGACGAGGTGACCCTCGAGCATCGACAGCCAGGCCTGACCGGCAGACGCCTGCACCACCTCGATCAGCGGCCACACGGACCTCGAAGGCCCCCACGGGTCGTCCTCGCGACCGACACCGGAAGCTTGCGAAATGGCGTCTCCGACGAGACGCCATGGATAGGGGAACATGACGTTTGCACAAATGCCGTCAGCGGGCGTGCTGGCGCCGCTGAATCCTCCCTGCCGACCTTGCCCTGTCCCGGTCGTCCCCAGACACAGCGCGAGCTGCTGGCTCAGCCACCGCTCCACCCCCCGGGTCGGGACGCCAACCACGTCGGGGGTGAACGCGTCCTGAAGCGGCTCCCGAAGGATCAACGCGAGCTCGCTGGCCAACCTGTCAGCGCGCTCTGAGCGGTAGATCCTCAACATGTCGACACCTCGACCCGTCTACCACGAGACACCGCAGCACCCCAACACGTCGCAGGGTCGGCGCGCGAGAACGTCCGCACGTGAGCAGTCGATGCGTCAGCTCGGCCCACGGCGATGCCCCTCACAGGCTGGGTCCGCGAGAGCGATCCGCGCTTCGTTTACGTTTGGGGGATGGGAGCTCAACGCGAGAGATCGGGCCGGGCGCGACGAACATGAAAGCGCCGCAGTCCAAGATGGGTGGTCTCGGTGGTTCAAGTGCGTCGAATGGCTCGGGTGGTTCATGGCAGGTGCAGGTCTCGGGGCGCAACGTCAGCCAGTTGCTCGATGTCGTCGCCGCACTGCCCAACATCGGATCCTCCAGCACCCGCATCTCGCGACGCTTGCTGCTTGACACCTTCGACTGGCGGTTGCACGACGCCGGCCTCATCCTCGAGCTCGACATCTCAGAGGACCGCAGCACGCTGAGCCTCATCGATGAATCCGCCCGGGTCGTAGCCCAACAGCGGGTCGCTGACGTCCCGGTCCTGGTGGCTGATCTGGTGGGTGGCCCTGTCCGCTCCGCGATCGGCGAGCTCGTCGAACCTCGAGCCCTGTTGTGCCGAGCCGAGGTGCAGGTGCACCAGCACACGTTCGCCTCCTTGAACAGCGATGCCAAGACCGTTGCACGAATCACGGTCGAGAGCGAGCGGAGCGGCTCGGCTGGCCTCGCTCCCCGGCTGAGAGTCGACCCGGTGCGGGGCTATGAGCGGGCGGCGGCCCGGATCGTCGATGTCCTGTCGGGAACGTGCCCCACGACCCCAGACAGCCGCCGCCAGTGGGCCGACCAGGCGTTCAGGTCAGCTGGAGCAGTGCCAGGTGACTACTCCTCGCAGCTCCGGGTCCGGATCGATCCGGGTCAACCAGCCGACGGTGCGGTCGTGGCGCTCTTCGCGAGCTTGCTGTCGACGATGGCGGTCAACCAGACAGGACTGCTGGAGGACACCGACACCGAGTTCCTCCACGACTTCCGTGTGGCCATCCGCCCCACACGCTCCCTGTTCCCGGTCGCGCGTGCCTGCATGCCTTCGTCGGGGTTGGCACCTTTCGCCGACGGCTTCCGCGATGTGGCGCGTTGCACCTCGGTGCTGCGGGACCTCGACGTGTTCCTGCTGGGCTTCGACGGTCTCTGCTGTGGGATCGCGCCTGAGTGGCGCGCCGACCTCGGGAAGCTGTTCGCGTTCGTCATGGCGAGGCGCGACGTCGCCCGGCGCTCGTTGCTCGACGTCATGACATCCACGTGGCCAGGCCTTCGCGACAGCTGGCGCATGCACCTGGCCACGCCACCCGGCGAGGGTGAGGAGCCTTCACCGGGCCTGACCGCAGGTGACCTTGCCGGGGCCTGCCTCCGCAAGGCTCACCGTTCGATGATCTCAGCAGGTCGCTCGATCGGGCCTGACTCACCCGGCGAGGACGTTCACCGGCTTCGCAAGCGGGCCAAGGTGCTGCGCTACCGCATCGAGGCCTTCGGGTCGGTCCTTGACGAAGATCCGCTGACTGAGGCGATCCGCGAGCTTCGCCGGCTGCAAGAGGTGCTCGGCGAGTTCCAGGACCATGACGTCGGCGTGGCCACCATCCGCTCGTTCGCGGATCAGCTCGCGAGCCGGGGCGAGGGAGACGTCGACCTGTTGCTGGCCATGGGTGCGCTCCGCTCCAGGGTCCGCGACCAGAGAGAGGAAGCCCGCCTCCGGTGCGGCGAGGCGTTCGCCCGGTTCGACACCGCCGCGAACCAGAAGCTGTACCGGCGGCTGTACCGGAGGCTCCGAGAGGGCCTCTATGAGCCCAGCAGCATCGCGGCAGGTCGCTCGCGAAGCCCCGCAGGCGGGGCTGGACCCGGATCGCAAGGTTTCATGACCGAGGAGGAGTCCGTTTGAAGGTCGTCGCTACCTACAGCATCAAAGGTGGCGTAGGGAAGACCGCAGCGGCCGTGAACCTCGGCTATGAGGCCAGCCGGCACGCCGTCAGCACCCTCATCTGGGACCTCGACCCGCAGGGTGCAGCGACCTACAGCTTCCGGATCAAGGCCAAGGTCAAAGGCGGAGCTCGGGCCGTGGTCCGGGGCAAGCGGCGCCTCGACGACGTCATCAGGGGCACTGACTTCGACGATCTGGATCTGGTTCCCGCAGACTTCTCCTACCGGAACCTCGACCTGCTGCTCGACGAGCACAAGAGGCCCACCAAGCGCCTGGCGCGACTGCTCGAGCCGCTGCGGGACGAGTATGACCTGGTGATCCTGGACTGCCCGCCAAGCATCTCCCTTGCATCTGAATCGGTCATGGATGCAGCCGATTGGCTGATCGTGCCAGTGATCCCCACCCCGCTCTCGCTCCGGACCCTGGACCAGCTCGACAGCTTCCTCGCCAGCAACAGCTTTGACATCGGGGTGCTGCCGTTCTTCTCGATGGTCCACAGGCGCCGCCGAGTCCACGCCGACTCGATGGCATCCCTGCGGGCGCGAGAGCCACGGCTGCTCAACACCGGGATCCCGTCCTCGAGCACCATCGAGCGTGTCGCGGTGACGCGCTCCCCGGTCGGTGAGTTCGCGCCCCGATCGAGCGCCGCACTGGCCTTCGAGGACCTCTGGGACGAGGTCTCTGACACGCTGTTCGGTGACAGGCGCCTGCTGGTGGGGGCCTGACCCGCGCAAGGAGACAGGCCCGGAGGATCGAACCGGCATCAGCACCGACTGGGGAAACACGTCCTCGACAGGCCCCACGCAGCCACCCGCTGACAGGGCCAAGACGGCGGGAAAGGAAGGTGGCCGGGCGGCCCCGATCTTCTCCGGCGGATGCCCGCCCCTCACGTTCGGTACCCTCGCGCCATGTCCGGGACAGCGACACCGTCCAGATTCGGGATCCTGCGGGTCCGGGCACTCTCGATCGCGATGGTCGCGTTGGCTGCTGTTGTGGCACCCGGTGGGTGGCCCTCACGAGCCGAAGGCCAGTCCTCGCCGTCCTCGGCGGTCACCGCCACAACGGCCACCCCCGTGACGACGGCTTCCTCGACCACCACCTCGGCTCGCCCTGCCTCTCCCTCGACCTCGGCCATCGAACGAGCAGCGGACCCAGGAGAGCCGGTCTTGCTCGAGCCCGCCCCGGTCGCCGTCACCGACTACCCACGAAGCTCGCCTCGGCTCGCGGCTGTGAGCGTGCAAGGCGCCGAGTACCAACGAGCGGTCGACGACTACCACCGCGCGATCGATGACTTCGATGCGATGACCCAGGCCGTCCCAGCGACCGAAGCAGAGATCCAGGCGACCCTCGACCGCCAGCACAGGGCCACTGACCGGTTCGGGGCACAGGTGCGCGAGCTCGGCGACCTGCTCGCGGCTCGAACCCGGGTCGAGGGCGAGCTCAGCAGCGCTACCCGCCGCAGGGACAAGGCCGACCTCCAGATCGGCGAGATCCGTGTCGGGCTGCGCAACATGGCCGTCAACGAGTACGTGGCGGGAGGCTTCGGGGGCGCACCCGAGCAGCTGCTCGACCTGCAAGGAGCCAACACCCTCGCGAGCAGGAAAGTGCTCCTGCTGACGGTCAAGGGTGACCGCATGGCAGAGCTGACCGCCATCTCCGGCTTCCGGGATGACAACGATCGGCTGGTGACAGACAGGCAGGCACAGCTGGATGAGATCTCCCGCCGCGCCTCCACCACCGAGGCAGCCCGGGACCAGGCCGTGCGTGACCGCGATGTCGCCGCAGCCGACGAGCAGCTCGCCCGCGCAGCCAAGGCTCGCGCCGAGGCAGCCCTGGCCGACCAGCAGAGCCAGATTGGCCTCCGGCGCAACGCTGTGGCCGACGCACGGATGTCAGCAGAGGTCAAGGGTCTGGACCTCCCCTTCGTCGTCCTGAACGCGTACCTCAAGGCCGCGGACAGGTTCGGGTCGTCCTGCGGAATCCGATGGAGCGCTCTCGCCGGAATCGGTCGCACCGAGTCCAACCATGGGACCTTCGGCGGAGCAACTGTCGACCGGGACGGCAACGAGACCAAGCCCATCTATGGGATCCCCCTCAACGGCGCCAACGGCACGACCAACGTCGGCGACACCGACGGGGGGGTCCTCGATGGCGACTCGAGCACCGACCGGGCGATGGGGCCGATGCAGTTCATCCCGTCTTCGTGGCGCGCTCTCGGCACAGACGGCGACAGCGACGGCAGAGCCGACCCGCAGAACTACTACGACGCCACGGCGAGCGCCGCGAACCTGTTGTGCCGCAAGGGTCCTGGCCTTGACGGTGACGAGGGCTTGCGCCGTGCCTTCCGCAGCTACAACAACGACGGTCACTACGTCGAGACCGTGCTCGAGCGCGCTCACAACTACGACAGGTACCGGCTCCCGTCCCCTGACAGTGCCGCCGATCCCGCGAGGGACATCCCCGGATCGACAGCACCGGGTTCATCCTGACTCCGACGGTCTCAGCGAAGCCGAGAGCTGTCACTCACGTCATCGCTGTGCCGCAGTAGGGGCACTCGTCGAGATCACGATCAACTGACAGGCCACACCCGGGGCAGGCGGGCCTGTTGCGCTGTCGCATGAAGATCACCACGACCGCCGCTGTGACCACGAGGAAGATCAGCCCTCCGAAACCGTATGCCATCGTCTCGTCTCCCCTGCGTCGCCGCGGCTCGCCGAACTCTAACGCTGGACGGTTAGCATCACCCGAGATACGAGGTCCCTGCCCGTGCCTGAGCCCTTCCTCCCTCATCTCACCAACCCCGAGAACGCAACCGGCGCCGAGACCGGGAGGGTGTCAGACCGAATGGCCGTCCGCTTCGGGGACTCGAGCCTCACCTTCGCGGAGCTCGCCCGAGCTGTGGCCGTCGTGACTGCCGAGATCGAGGGGATGAGCCGTGTCGGAATCCTCGCCTTCGAGCAGCCCGAGACAGCTGTGGCCGTCGTGGCAGCTCTGGCCGGCGGAGTGTGTGCTGTGCCGTTCAACCCGAGGGCCGGCCCGCGCGAGATCCAGCACGTGCTGCACGACAGCACGCCAGACGCCGTGCTGGTCCCACGCGGTGAGGCCGATTCAGGCCTGATCGCGTCAGGTACGAGCATCCGGGTGATCGAGGTCGACGCCAGGCCGGGGGAGGTTCGGGCTAGCTGGCCTCCGCCAGAGCCCGACCCTCGGAGCCCTGCACTGATCATGTACACATCCGGCACGACGGGCCCACCGAAGGGCGCGGTGCTCCCCCGCAGCGCCCTCAGCTTTGACATCGACGCGCTCGCCGAGGCCTGGGAATGGACCTCTGCGGATCGCCTCGTCCATGCCCTCCCGCTCTATCACGTCCACGGCCTGGTGCTCGGCCTGCTCGCGCCACTCCGCCTTGGCGCTCAGGTGCACCACACCGCGCCATTCGATCCTCACAGCACCGCGGAGGCTCTGGCCGACGCCTCGATGCTGTTCGCCGTGCCGACGATGTACAGGCGTCTGGCCGAGGCGGCCAGTGCCGACGAAGCCGTAGCAGCGTCGCTTCGCGGAGCGAGGCTGCTCGTGTCCGGTTCGGCGGGCCTGCCGGCCTCAGTCAGGGAGTCGATCGAGACGGTCTGCGGTCGCAAGGTGGCCGAGCGCTACGGGATGACCGAGACATGCATCACGACCGCTGTTCCCGCCCGTGCGCTCAGACCCGGAACCGTGGGGCCGCCCCTGCCGGGCGTCGAGCTGCAGCTCGTCGATGACACCGGCTCGAAGATCCCTACCTCGGACCACAGCTCGGTCGGCGAGATCCTGGTCCGGGGTCCGTCGGTGTTCCTCGGTTACCTCGACCAGCCCGATGCGACTGCGTGCCTGATCCCCGATGGTTGGGTCCACACCGGCGACATGGCTTCCCGAGATGAGGACGGCTACCTGCGAATCCTTGGCCGCAAGGCAACCGACCTGATCAGCTCGGGCGGTTTCCGGATCGGCGCCGGCGAGATCGAAGAGACGCTCGAGGACCATCCGGCAGT
>JAHFUU010000504.1 GCA_023264915.1 Microthrixaceae bacterium
GGAGAGACGGCAGTGGTCCGCTCATCTCTTGTGGCACCCAAGGTTGCTCGCGCTTGGTTCTGTGCGAACGCTCAGCCGGCGGCTGCTCGTGACTCGCACGGGCAAGCCCATAGCTGCACCAGTGGTGTGGCGAAGCCCGGGTGCGAGATCATCGGCGGTGCAGGGTAATGGGCCTCGTCGAGAAGGGGAAGGTCCCTAAGGCTTTGAACGACTTGCTGGCGATCAGTCGCAAGTACTCGCTGTGGTGCTACCAGTGGGGCCTGGCTTGCTGTGCGATCGAGATGGGGGCGGCGTTCGTGTCGCCCCGGTACGACATCATGCGCCTCGGGGTCATCCCGTTCCCTGCGAGCCCTCGCCAGGCTGATCTTGTCGTGATCTCGGGCACCGTAACCGACAAGATGGCACCAGCGGTGCGGCGCCTGTATGAACAGATGCCTGACCCCAAGTACGTCATCTCGATGGGGTCCTGTGCCAACTGCGGGGGGCCTTATTGGGACAGCTACTCGGTGACCAAGGGCGTCGATCAGCTCATTCCTGTCGATGTCTACGTGCCGGGCTGCCCCCCGCGACCTGAGGCTCTTCTCGAGGGCATCGTGTTGCTCCAAGAACGCATCAAGAGCGAAGACCCTGCCCCGCGCTTCCGAGGTGACCCAATTGTCGTCTGCTGACACGACTACCGAGGCAGCGGTCGACGAAGTCGGGCAGGCACCGAGCGACGACCGCCGCGACGAGCTCGTCAGCATGTACCGCGATGAGCTCGGCGACGACGTCGTGGGCACCCACGTGAGGCCGGGCGACGACGTTTGGGTGCGAGTCAACCGGGATGCCTGGGTCGAGGCAGCGCGGTTCTCCCGCCACGGGCTTCGCATGGACCTGTTCGACTTCCTGTCCGGTATCGACTGGTTGCCGTCGTCGTTCGGGCGGGGCATGGACAGCCAGGAAGACATCGTGGTCCAGGGCATCGCGCCGAAAGAGCTGCCGTCGATGACATCTGGCTATGCGGGTGGCGAGACTCGCTTCCAGGTGTTGGCTCGAGTGTTCTCACCGACCGGGTTCATCGGGGTGAACTTGAAGGCCGATCTGCCCGAGGACGATCTGTCTGTGGGGACTTGGGTTCGGGTGTACGCGGGGGCGAACTGGCACGAACGTGAGTGCCGGGAGATGTTCGGCTTCGATTTCGTGGGTCACCCTCACCCATCCAACCTCTACCTTCCGGGAGGGTTTGAGGGCTACCCGCTTCGTAAGGACTTCCCCTTGCTTTCGCGCAGAGTGAAGCCCTGGCCAGGCATCGTGGATGTAGAGCCCATGCCCGGTGCCACAGATGGCGACGAGGGTGACGAATGATCACCCGACAGCCAGCGGAGAACGAGCAACTGAGCTACATCGCTCAGCAAGCTGCCGATAGCCGCGTGAATGTCGAGTTCGAGACAGACGACGGCATGACGCTCAACATCGGGCCTCAGCATCCTGCCACCCACGGCACTCTGCGGATCATCACCCGCCTCGACGGTGAGCAGGTGATCTCTTGTGAGCCGGTGCCCGGCTACATGCATCGCGGCTACGAGAAGCTCACCGAGGTTCGTACCTATCTCCAGGTGACGGCACTCATCAACCGCATCGACTGGCTCGGAAGCTTCGCTAACGAGGTTCCTTTCATCCTGGCGGCCGAGAAGCTGATGGACATCGAGGCACCGCCGCGAGCTCAGTACATTCGCACGATCCTGTTCGAGATGAGCAGGTTGGCGAACATCATCTTGTTCCTCGGCGATCTCGGTGCTCAGCTCGGCGGGGTCACTGCCGTCTTCTACGCGTTCCGCGACCGCGAGTTCGTGCTCAACCAGATCGAGGGTGTCACGGGCGGGCGCTTCCACCCCAACTTCGACCGGATCGGGGGCCTCAAGGACGACCTCCCCAAGGGTTGGATCGCCGAGACCAAGAAGTGCATGGAGCGGGTTCAAGCGTTCTGTGACGAGCTCGAGGACCTCTTGATCGGCAACGAGATATTCCAGGCCCGGGCCCGCGGCATCGGCATCATCCCAGCCAACGTGGGCCTGGCCTACGGTCTCACCGGCGCCAACATTCGGGGCAGCGGTGTCGATTGGGACATCCGTCGGGACAACTGCCCACCCTGGCTCGTCTATGACCAGGCCGACTGGAAGGTGATCACCCATCCCGACGGAGACTCGTTCAGCCGTTCCTGGGTGCGGCTCCACGAGGTCCGTGAGTCGGCCAAGATCGTTGATCAGCTGCTCGACTCGGTTCCGAGTGGTCCGATAATGGCCAAGGTCCCACGAGTGATCAAGGTTCCAGAAGGCGAGGCATATGTCGCCACCGAGAACCCGCTCGGACAGATGGGCTACTACGTCATCTCCAAGGGTGACCTCGTGCCCTTCCGGGTCAAGATCCGTTCGGCGTCTTTCTCCAACGTGTCGATCGTGCCTTGGGTGACCCGGGGCGTCTATGTCCCTGACGTGATCACGATCCTGGCAAGCCTCTACTTCATCCTCGGGGACATCGACCGATGATCCTCGCCGACACCATCTTCGACGTCTATTGGTTCCAGACGGTCCTGAAGGTTCTGATCGTCGCGGTGCTGATCCCGACGACCGCACTGATCCTTGGCATCGTGTTCCTGTTCAAGGTGATGTCGTGGATGCAGAGCCGCCTTGGCACCCAAGAAGCGGGCCGCAAGGGGCTCTTCCAGCTGATCGCCGATGGTGTGAAGTTCTTGCAGAAGGAGGACCTCACGCCGCTCAACGCGGATGCGCGGGTCTTCCGCATGGCTCCGATCGTGGTCCTGATGTCCACGTTCCTGCTGTTAGTGATCATCCCAGCCAGCCCGAACCTCGTCGTTGAGGACCTTCCGAACGGTGTGTTCTTCGCCTTTGCAGTTTCCTCGCTGTCAGTGATCGGTGTGCTGATGGCCGGCTGGGCCTCGGCC
>JAHFUU010000505.1 GCA_023264915.1 Microthrixaceae bacterium
TGTGCCCCAGGCAGTTCTGGTTGGGTGCCAGCTCGATGTTGCGCCCGCGGCAGTAACCGTCGATCATGCGGATCTCGGCTGCGGTGTAGGGGCTGGCCTCGCGCCACACGTCCTCATGGTCCGCGTAGGCGAAGGTGTGCTCGGAGTAGAGCTGGAGGTGGTTGACCTTCCACTCCGACAAGCGGTCGATCAGCGCGAGAAGCGTCGGGATCTCTGGCACCTTGTCGCGAGACACATCCAGCATCACCCCACGAACAGCGAAGTCCGGCCAGTCCTCCACCCTCCCCGCGGGCAGGTGGCCCCCGTGGCAACGTGCCAGCTGGGTGATGGTCTGGCGTGCATAGAAGTGCCCAGCCGGGTCCCCGGCGGACACGACGACCTCGTCGGGCGACATGTCGATCCGGTAGCCCTCCGGCGGCAGATCCTCTGCAGTCGCGTGCACGAGCCTCTGGCCAGAGTGGACCTGGTCGCCCAGTGAGATCGTTCGTGGCCGGGGAACCAGGATGGGTTCGTTCACAGGATCGTCCTCTCAACTCCAGGCGGCGGCTGGATCACTCACTTCGACGCCTCACCCGCAGCTTCAGCGGGGTGGAGCCGAAATCGAGCTCCTCTCTGAGCTTCCGCTCCAGATAGCGCATGTAGGTCTGGGGGATCGTCTTGTTGGCGAACAGGGTGAAGGTGGGCGGGTCGACTGCTCCCTGCGTCGCGTAGAGGACCCGCGCACCGTGGGGGGCGGGCTGGGCCGACTGAGCCAGACGGATCACCTCGTTGACCCGTCTGGTTGGAACACGCTTGTGGTAGTCCTCGATCGACGCCTCGAGGGCCGGGACCAGCTTGTGCACACCCTTGCCGGTTAGGGCGCTGATCTTGAGAACCGGGGAATCGCCTATGAAGTGGAGGCGCCGGCCCACCTCGTATGTGACCCGATCCCTGGCATCGGCATCGAGGGTCTCCCACTTGTTCAACAGCACGACAACAGGGCATCCTGCGGCATCGACTCGCTCGGCGAGACGCTGGTCCTGGTGGGTGACTCCCTCTTGCCCGTCGATGACCAGAAGTGCCACGTCAGCCGAGTCCACAGCAGCGAGCGCCCGCACGATCGAGTAGTACTCGGTGCCCGCGTCAACCCGGGAACGGCGCCTCATGCCCGCGGTGTCCACGAACCGGAGGGGTCCGTGCTCGGTCTCGAGGATCGTGTCGATCGCGTCACGGGTCGTGCCCGGCAGGTCGTGGACCACCGCACGGTCCTCACCGATCAACTGGTTGAACAGCGTCGACTTGCCGACGTTGGGGCGCCCGACGATCGCGACCGAGAACAGCCTGTCACCGGACTGGTCGATGGGCGAGGACGGGACTTCATGCCGAGTGGCGGACCCGTCTGGGCGATCCTGGCCGGAGTCGACCGAAGGCTCGGGAGCACCGGACGCGGGATCGGGGCCGTCAGCGGCCGCGGGATCGCCCGCACCGGCCCCCTGGGATCCAAGGATGTCCACCAGCGCGTCGAGCAGGTCACCGGTGCCGCGGCCATGAAGAGCGCTCACCGGCCACGGGTCTCCCAGGCCCAGCGAGACCAGCTCCCAGATGAGCGGCTCGCGCGACCTGTCGTCGACCTTGTTGGCCACGACGAGCACGGGCTTGTCATGGCGGTGCAACAACTCGGCCACGCGGGCGTCCTCACTGGTCACGCCCACCACGGCATCCAGAACCAGGACGACCACATCTGATTCGTCGATAGCTCTCTCGGCCTGGAGTGAGACCTTCTCGTCAAGGGATGTGCCACCGGCCAACCAGCCGCCTGTGTCGGCAAGGGTGAAGGCCAGGCCGCGCCACTCGGCCTCGACCTCCTTCCGGTCGCGGGTGACCCCTGGGCTCTCCTCGACGATCACCTCGCGACGACCGAGAATCCGGTTCACCAGAGTCGACTTGCCGACGTTGGGGCGGCCGACGATCGCGACCAGCGGCAAGCCGACGCCTCGCTTCGGCGGGTGGTTGCCCATCACGGGTTCCCGATCGCTTCGCGCAGAGCCCACCCGTCGGTCTTGACGACCTCGACGGGCCGGGGCAGGTCTGCGGGGGTCATGCCGTCCAGGAACTGGCCCCTTGACAGGCACACGTCCGGCAGAAGGTAACGGTGACCAGCGGGTTCTGTGAGCAGGACGCGGGACAGGTCAGCACCGACCATCAAGCCGGCAACGGCGGTGTTGCCGCCGAAGAAGTGGTTCGTCACCTCCAGCACGCGAACGTCGTCCCTATCGAGAGCACCGATGAGAGGCCTGAGGACCGATGCCCCATAGGTGCCTGTCAGCACGGCCACCGGGGCGCCGTGCGGGATCCTGGATTCAGTGTGCATCGGTGGCTGCGGGCGCGACCTGAGCGATTCCGCCGTCAACGGCTCGCTCGTGCGTGGCGAGCGATAGCCCTCCGCTGGTGCCCCGTCCACCCAAGCGAAGAACCCCGTCGTGGGGCCGGCCCCTCCGGTCCCGCCCCCACCAGGTGCGGCTTGGAAGGAGTCCTGGAACATCCGTGCCATTCCGATGCCGTCCTCATGCATCGGGAAGCCCTCATAGGACTTACAAGGGGGGAACGGCTCCTGAGCGAGAAGGTAGTACTCATCTGATGCGAACACGACGCGCCGACCGAGCACCTCCAAGAAGGTCTGCTGCCATTCATGGACCGTCTCCAGCGTCGCGCGCGCCTCGGATCGCGTGTGGGGCCGCAGACCCGCAACCGCGTTGTGTCGGCTCACACCAAGGGGCACGGCGCAGACCGAGGCAAGCTCGGGGAACTGGTCGAGCACACCGAGCAGGGTCCCTTCCAGGACCGTCCCGTCGTTGGTCCCGGGACACACGACGATCTGGCCATGCACCTCGATGCCGTGATCGAGCAGGGCTCGGAGCCAACGTAGCGAGGTCGCACCGCGCCTGTTGTTGAGCATTCGG
>JAHFUU010000062.1 GCA_023264915.1 Microthrixaceae bacterium
CCAATGACCTCGCCGATCTTGTCGATCGGGATCTCGAAGCTCACGATCTTGGGAGCGTTGGCGTTCACGTCCTCGCGGGGCGCCGATATCGCCTCGGCCATCACGTCGAGGATCGCCAGGCGGGCCACCTTGGCCTGCTCGAGTGCCTGACCCAACACATCTGCGGGGATGCCGTCGATCTTGGTGTCCAGCTGGAGGGCGGTCACGAACCCAGGTGTCCCGGCAACCTTGAAGTCCATGTAACCGTAGGCATCCTCGGCGCCGAGGATGTCAGTCAGGGTCGTGTACTTGCCCTCGGCGAAGACCAGTCCCATCGCGATGCCTGCCACCGGCGCCTTCAGGGGCACGCCGGCATCCATGAGGGACAGGGTGGATGCACAGACCGAGCCCATCGAAGTCGATCCGTTCGAGGAGAGCACGTCGGACACCGTGCGGATCGCGTAGGGGAACTCTTCCACCGGCGGCAGCACCGGGACGAGGGCACGCTCGGCGAGGGCCCCGTGGCCGATCTCGCGGCGCTTGGGCCCGCGCATGAAGCCGGTCTCTCCGGTCGAGTAGGGAGGGAAGTTGTAGTGGTGCATGTAACGCTTGCGATCGTGGATGTCGAGGGTGTCGAGCATCTGCTCCATGCGCGGCATGGCGAGCGTGGCCACGTTGAGCACCTGGGTCTCGCCCCGCTGGAACAGGCCAGATCCGTGCACCGAAGGCAACACGTCGACCTCAGCAGACAGGGACCTGATGTCGGCCGTGCCACGGCCGTCGATGCGGACACCTTCGTTGACGATGCGCGCCCTGACGATCTTCTTGGCCAGCGACCGGAACGCCGCCTTGATCATCTTCTCGACGTCGGGACCGGCCACATCACCTGAGTCGAACTGGGGCTCGAGCTCGGCGATGATCTGGTCGCGCAGCTCGCTCTCGGCGTCTTGGCGTTCGTGCTTGTCGGCGACGGCGAAGATCTGGGACACCTGGCCCGCGTACTGCTCGACAGCCGCCATGATCTCAGGCGAGTAGTCGACCTGCGCCTCAAAGGCCATGGTCTCGATGTCTCCGACCTTCTCGGCGAGCTCGAGCTGCAGATCGACTGACTCTGCGATCCAGGCCTTGGCGGCCTCGAGACCCTCTGAGATGACTGCTTCGGTGACCTTGGGCGCTCCAGCTTGGAAGCTCGGCCAAGATGACTCGGTGCCACCCGCCTCTACCATCACGATCGCCACATCACCGGATTCGGTTCGCTTGCCGGCCACGACCATCTCGAAGGTGGAGGCTTCGCCCTCGGCGTAGGTCGGGTGGGGGATCCACTCGCCGCTGGTGCTGTAGGCGACCCGGACAGCACCGATGGGTCCGGCGAAAGGAATGCCACTGACCGTCAGGGCCGCTGAGGCGCCGTTGATGACGACCACGTCATGGGGGTTGGCCATGTCGGCGCCGAGCACCGTGGCGACGACGTGGACCTCGTTGCGGAAGCCCTCGGGGAAGCAGGGACGAAGTGGCCGATCGGTCAGCCTGCAGACCAGGATGCCCTGATCGCTTGTCTTGCCTTCGCGGCGGAAGAACGAACCGGGTATCTTGCCGGCCGCGTACATCCGCTCCTCGAGGTCGACGGTGAGGGGGAAGAAGTCGACCCCCTCACGAGCTGACTTCGCTGCGGTCGCCGTGACGAGCACGACGGTGTCACCGATTCGCACGGTGACTGCGCCGCCGGCCTGGCCGGCGAGCTTGCCTGTCTCGAATGACAGGCGCTTATCGGTCCCAGAGACGAGCTCTGAGACCGAATGGACGGTCGCCCCACTGGGCGAGGTGGCGGTAGGCGCCATGGATGATCTCCTTTGTAGGTGCGAACCCGTGTGCACGGTGCACACCAGGCCCGCCTGGCGGAGATCTGCGCCAGTTCCCAGTGGTGGGGGTCAGGACTCATGACCCTGGCCCCCACCACTGGCAGCTGACGATCTCGTCCCCGCCAGATTCTGTTGTGTTGCTAACGACGCAAGCCGAGCTCGGCGATTATCGCTCGATACCGCTCGACATCGTTGTTCTTGACGTAGTCAAGCATGCGCCGCCGCCGGCCCACGAGCATGAGAAGGCCACGCTGGGTGTGGAAGTCCTTCTTGTGCACCTGCATGTGAGCCGTGAGGTGCTTGATCCTATCGGTCAGCAGAGCTATCTGGACCTCGGGCGACCCGGTGTCGCCGGGGTGCAGCTCGTGCTTTGCGATCGTCTGCGCCTTTGGCGGCAGGTTCGTGGGTTCGCGGTTGGACATGTGGACATGCTCCTCCGTTGGGTTCGGTACCCGGCCCCTTGGCACGCTGTGCGTGACCAGGCGCCATTAGCGCACACCCGGGGCCCAGGCAGGCCGGAGCGCCCCCGGATGGACACGTCAGCCTACCAGCCGGGAACCCAGGCGCCTAGTTGCCCCCGGGGCCTGCGCCCCTGACATCTCCTTCGGCCATGCTCCCCCATCACCGTCGGGCTTCCTGGCGGTCGCGCCGCCGGACCGTGCTTGCCACATCGACGACGATCGTCGATCGCTTGGCAGCAAGCGCCCGAGTCAGGGCACACCAGGGCGTGATGGGTGGACCGGGACGTCTCAGTCGTGCTTCCAGCGGTAACGGGGCTGGCGGTGCGCCTCGTTGAGCCGGGTGAAGGTCAACTCGGGTGTCAGATCCAAGATGGGGGCGTCGGGCTCGTACATGATCGCTTCGAGCTCGTCGACTGACCCCGCACCTGCCGCGGTGATCGCCTGGCGAACCGCGTCGCCGAGGCGGGCCTCGAGCAGCTCAGAAACGATCGCCGGCAACGTCTCGGGGTCCTTCAGCAGCCATGAGTGCGATGCCTGCTTCACCACCGTCAGATCACCGTTGCTGCGCCGCGCTGCGGAGCGAGCCGTGCAGATAGGGACTATGAGGTCGTTCTCGCCGTGGATGACGAAGGTGGGCACCTCACGATCGGACAGAGCGTCGAGGATGTGGCGGGAGCTCCTCGAACGGAGGATCGACAGCGCCGGGCCGACCATCCGCCAGGGCTGCATGGCGTGGCCGATGATGGTGGGCGTGAGCAGCCGGCCGAGCTTGGCTGCCTGCGTCGGGTCGCGGAACACCGGGACCGTGGTGGCAGTGTCGATCATCAAGGCAGCGCCCAACGCCGCGAGCATCGGTGGCGAGACGCGGAAGACGTTGACCATCAGATCCCACTGGTCACCGACTATGGCGTCTATCAGCAAGACCGCGATCGTCCGGTTCGGTTGGTTGGCCGCCAGCTGCGCGACCACGCGACCCCCCATGGAATGGCCGGCGAATATCGCTTTCCGGATGCCCAGCTCCTTGACCGCCTGGCCCATCAGCGCGCTGTAAGAACCCAGGTATCCGCCACCCAGCGGAAGGCCCTGGGTGCCGCCGTGACCGGCCATGTCGATGGCAACGACCTTGAAGCCCTTGCTCACGAGCCGGTGAAGCGTCTGAGCGTACAGGAAGCCCTCGGCCGTGAAACCGTGCACGACCACGATCGGCACGCCACGGCCGCTGACCGCCAGACCGACACGGTGCCCATCGGACAACGTGAACGTGTGGCGGGCCAGGCGTGGCGCTGCCACAGCCGTGGGTCCCCCGGGCTGGGTAGCTGGACCGCTGATCGGCTGGGACACAGCCTTGATGCTTCCCGTTTCTTCGGGGGGAGTGGTGGATGTAGGGGTAGACATGTCGTTCCACTCGGCCCGCTGCTCGCCATCCCCGGCCGGGACAGCGTGTCCACAGTACCAACTCTGCCACCACTACCATCGCTGGGATGGCCGAACCTGCACAGAGCCGCTCAGCCATGGCAGGCGGCATCTCGGGGCGACCACTCCCGAGCCAGGGTGCCGGTGGACAGGGTGCCGGTGGACAGGGTGCCGGTGGCCAGGGTGCCGGTGGCCAGGGTGCCGGTGGCCAGGGTGCCGGTGGACAGGGTGCCGGTGGCCAGGGTGCCGGTGGCCAGGGTGCCGGTGGCCAGACCGCCGTGCCAGAGCTGCATCGAGACGACGCAAGCACCCCCAACCCAGGAACGGCACGCGATCACTTGGGGGTTGTCGGTCGTCAATGGCTGGTCGTGGCGGTGACGACCATCTCGGCGGTGCTGGTTGCCCTGGCAGCATCCCTGCTCCAACCGACCAGGTACACCTCGACGACTGAGGTCCTGGTCCCCTACCACCTGCCTGCCGGCGACGACCTCGCGCAGCAGGTTCTGGCCCAGCGATCCTTTGACCCGAACCGGGCGATGCAGGACGAGGCGAGGATCGCTGCGTCGATGCCTGTGCTGAACGAGGTGCGCCAGAGGGCAGGGCAGTCCTCGTCGGTTAGCGCCAAGGCCACAAAGGACGCCGACGTCCTGGTCATCTCGGTGTGGGCTGACTCACCAGAGCTCAGCCAGACCGGGGCCAGGGTCGCCGCAGACGTGTACCTGCACAAGCACAACGATTTGATCCCCAAGAACACGCCACCTGCTGAGGTCCTGCAACCAGCAACCCTCCCTGCCGGCCCATCGGAACCGGCGATCACACGCAACCTTCTCCTGGCGCTTCTCGCAGGCGCCGCTCTCGGCGTGGTCCTGGGCTACGCCCTGGACTCCCACCGTCGAGGGTGACAGCGGGCGAATGCGTGAGACGACGATCGTGGTCGACGCGCTGTCGGTCCACTTCGGAGGTGGCCTCAGCTTCCTGACACGGCAGCTGGCCGCACTGGGTTCGATTGCGGGCGACAGGCGCCTGCGGGTGCTGAGCGCGCCCTGGAACCATGACGCGATCTGGCAGGCAACCGGCGCCGAGCCCGAGCTGATCCCCGTGCGGGGGGTCGGCTCGCGGATCTCCTACGAGCAGCTCGTGCTGTCCCGCGGCAGCGGGCGGCAGGTCCTTTACTGCCCGGGGAACCTGATACCCCTCGGGCCCTCGCGCCCGCCGGTCGTGCTCGCCCTCCAGAACCCGAACCTGGTCGGCGCCGGTGCTCGCGAGGCTCACAACAGGGGACCCAACCGCCGGGTGCAGATAGCGATCACGAGACGGTCCGCAAGGCTCGCGGACCGGGTGGTCGTCATCTCCAACGCGCTCCGCGACCAGGTCGATGAGGACGGGCTTGCCGGCAGGGACAGGCTGAGGGTCATTCCGAGCGGCTGCCCCGAACTGGTCGGCGGCGCAGAGGCGACCGAGCCGGACGGCTTCCCGTTCGCTCCGATGGAGTACTTCTTGATCCTCGCCAACGACGCCCCGCACAAGCGACACGACGAGATGGTCGCGGCGTGGTCGAGGGCATTTGCGGGCCGCAGCGACGCGCCAGGTCTCGTCATCGCAGGCGAGATGGCACAGCCACGTCGCTCCCGTCAGCGAGCGCTGGCCGCTCCAGGGCTACGAAGCCAGCTGGTCCACACCGGTCAGGTGCGCGACCGCTCCGCTGTCAGCTGGCTACTCCGCAACGCCCGCGCGCTCGTGGCCATGTCAACCCTCGAGGCCCACCCTCTTACGCCTGCCGAGGCGGGCCAGGCCGGATGCCCGCTGGTGCTGAGTGACATCCCCGCACACCGAGAGGTGGCGGGGGCACACGCGACCTATGTGGGCACCGAAGACCTCGACGGATTGGGCGCGGCCCTTCGCCAGCTCGCCCGCTCGTCACCTCGGGCGCCTTGGACCTGGCCTGTGACCTGGCAGGACAACGCAGGGATGCTTCTCGATGTTCTCGACGAGGTCGCGCCGTGAATGCCCGGGGGGATCACCGGGGGGATCACCGGGGGGATCACCGGGATCAGCCCCTTCCTGTCAAGACGCGGGGGGAGCCACGGCATCGGCTCGTGCCTGTGGCGGGAGACGCGGGGCTCCGAGGGACGAGCCCGCGGGCAACGCCATGAACGGCCCTGCCACGGTGCTGGTCCTCACCAACGCGCCCGCCCCGTACGTCCAGGATCTGGCCGACGCCGTGCGCTCTGGCGGCAACCGTTGCGCCTTGATCGCGCGGCACGATCCCCGCGAGATCGGCCGCGACTGGATCGTCACCGGCCCCGACATCGTTGTCACATCGAGCGAGCCTCGCGACTTCGTCACGGTCCTCGGCCACCTCGTAGGTGATCACAGGGCCCACCTGATCCTGACCGGTGGCTACGCCAGCTTCGCCGACACCCTTCGCCGTGCCCTGACGGCTGCTGCACCGACCGCATCGGTGCACTTCTGGGGCGAGCAGCTGCGAGGCGGGCCCCGCAAGCCCGCTCTCAGGCGCCGGTGCTGGTTCGGTGCCCCAGGACTTGACGGGATCCTCGCGATTGGATCCCGGGCTGCCCGGAGCTACAGGACCGTCGTGCGCGACTCGCTGCCCGTTCACGTCTTCCCCTACACCGCCGCGAGCGGACTCGGCGTCCCCCACGAACCAGGTGCAGAACCGACCATCGGGTTCGCGGGCCGGTTGCTTCCCTACAAGGGCGTCGACGCCCTGCTTGAAGGGATCTCGTCGCTTCCAGCAGCCAAGCGCCCCACCCTTGAGATCGCGGGCACCGGGCCGGACCAGCCACGCCTGGTCCACCTCTCCCGAGCTCTGGGCGTCGCCGGCCGTGTGGAGTGGCTCGGCAGCCTCAGCGGCGATGCTCTCGCCCGGCGGCGCAGGCGCTGGTGGGCCCAAGCGGTTCCTTCACGCGCCATCGAGGGGTGGGGTGTGGTGGTGAACGAAGCGCTCAACAGCGGGGTCCCGGTTCTGGCGTCGGACCTGGTCAACTCAGCAGTGGACCTCCTGCGCGACCCGCGCGCCGGGGTGGTCGTGCCGACAGCGCGGCTCGACAGCGGGCATGGGTGGGCACGCGCCATCGAGTCGATGTGCGACAGGTCGGCGCTGGATGAGCGAAGCCGGGCCGCCCGGGCGGTGGGCGAGGCGTTCGCCCCTTCGCAAGCGGCGCGGTGGCTGGTGCAGCTGTTGTGGGACCGGCCCTCCCATCCGCGGTCCTTCGTCGAAGAGACATGGGAGTTGCTCGGCACCAGCCGTGCAACCAGGTCATGAGCCTCTCGTCGCGGCGGTCAGCACTGGCGAGCGACCTGGCCTCGATAGGGCTCCTCGCACCCGTTCGGGCAGCCTATGAGATCTCGCGGCGGGCTGGCCTGCACCGCGCGGTCTTCAGCGCTCTTTCCCGCAAGGACCCTCTCGCCCACACCCTGGACGTCTCCGTGACATCTGTGGCCGGGACCGACCATCGGGCGGCGCAACGGGCGCTGGCCGAAGCCGGGATCATCGCGAGCGGCAAGGTCCGCTTGTTCTCACGCGAGATCAACATCGGTGCGGACCCTGACTGGCACGCTGTCATCCACCGCGGCGGCTCGTGGCCGGCCGCGCCGTGGTGGGAGATCGACCTCCGCTCGCCTGACCGGCCTGGTGACGTCAAGTGGGCCTGGGAGCTCGGGCGTCATCGTCACCTCGTGGTCCTCGCACGCGCAGCAGCGCTCGAACCCCAGCAGCGAACCTGGATCGACACGATCGAGAGGCACCTGGGATCGTTCCTTGCCATGAACCCGCACGAGACCGGGGTCCACTGGTGCTCGAGCCTCGAGCTTGCGCTCCGCTCCTTGTCCTGGCTCGAGGTCCTCGCCCTGATCGGGGACCGCCTCGAACCGTCGCTCAAGGCCAGCATGGCGAGCCACCTGTGGCACGCCGGTGCCCACATCCTGGCCGAGCTGCCGTACTCGATGTCCAGCATGCGCAACAACCACCTGCTCGGTGAGGCAGCCGGGCTCGTCTCCATCGGTGGAGCGCTGCACCAGCGCACCTGGGCACGGACAGGTGCACAGCTGTTCGACTGGCAGTTGCGCAACGAGATGAGCGCCGACGGGTCGACCATCGAGGAGTCGCTCTCATACCAGCGCTTCGTCATGGACATCGTCGTGCGACGGTTGCTTGCCGGTGGGACCGAGGCCGACCTTGCGGCGAGCCGCGCCGCGCTGCGTCATGCAGCAGCGTTCCTGGGCCGGATAGGAGCGTACGAAGGATGCCCTCCCCAGTTCGGTGACTGGGACGAAGGCAGGGCCCTTGCCTCGGGCGGCGATCCCTTCGACTTCCGGGGCATCGCCGGCCTTGGTGCA
Organism: Microthrixaceae bacterium; assembly: GCA_023264915.1. Taxonomy (GTDB): domain Bacteria; phylum Actinomycetota; class Acidimicrobiia; order Acidimicrobiales; family Acidimicrobilacustridaceae; genus JACPNV01. Next base: position 8,072 of record JAHFUU010000062.1, read on the forward strand.
GTCCTGGGTGGCTCGGCAGCAGCCGCGGACGACACGGGCCTGGACGAGATCGCCTGGTACGCGCCGCACAGGTCCCTGATGCCGGTCGCGGGCGGCCAAACGAGACCCCTGTCGCCTGGGCCTGGTCCTTCACGCGGCACCTCGACGCTGGCAGCAGCAGGAGGCGGCGGCGGCGGCGGCATCGCCCGGGCAACGGCTGCCGGAGGCGGCATCGCCCGGGCAACGGCCGGCGACATGGCCGCGTGGCTCCGAGCCGGGCACACGCGCTGGCACGCCCATTCAGACATCGGGTCGGTGTCGGTCAAGGTCATGGACGACTGGGTGATCGGCGACCCGGGAACGGGCTCGTACAACGCCGATGACGACCAGCGCAGGGCCTTGCGGTCCTCTCATGCCCACGCGGTGATCGAGATCGACGACCTCGAGCAGGTGCTGCCACACCGCTCCTTCCGGTGGAGCCGTGACCCATGGTGCGCAATCGGAGCCCCCATCCATGACGGTGAGACAGCGATCATCTGGGCCGCGAGCGCTTGCTACCCGCAACCGCTGGTCAGGGCGGTGGCCGTCGAAGCGGGCTCGGTGACGATCTTTGACTGGGTCTTGGGAGCCGCAGGGACCACCTTCGGTTTCACTTCGAGGTTCCCGCTCGGGCCGACAGCGCAGCTACGGGAAGATCTCTCGATCGATCTGCCGCGTGCAACCGGCCTGAGGCTCATCGCCCCCGAATGCGAGCGCGTCGAGATCGTGCCGTCTGCTTGGAGCCACACCTATGGAGAGTCAGCCGGCACCGAGGCGATCCTGGCTCGCGGTCGAACCGGCAGCAGTGTCATGATCA
>JAHFUU010000506.1 GCA_023264915.1 Microthrixaceae bacterium
CCGAATGGCAGACCCCTGTCGCCTTGATCTCGACACAGACGTCGGTCGGCCCGAGCGGAGCGAGCTCCAAGTCGTCGACGATCTCGACGGTCTCGTCCCCGGTGTTGTGAACTAGCGCTGCGCGCATCGCATCTCCCCTGTTGCTCTGGGCGAACCTCTGACAAGGCTCGGTTGACAGACCTGACCGACACACATCCAGGCTCAGCCGAGAGCAGCAGCACCGCTTCAAGCACCCTTGACGCGAGTCGGCGTGACTGTAACGCGCTGGCGTCGGTTGTGGTCAACGACGTGATCCGCGAGTCAACCGCCGAGGTGGAGCTGAGCCCCAGAGGGCGCGGATGGGTTCACCCGCCCGCCAGGTCGCCTTGCCCGTTCGAGTCACCGGCAAGCCATCCAGAGGAGCAGCCATGAGCGCCCTCCCACTCCGGGAGGGTGAGGGATCGATCGAAGACCATGCCGCGAGAAGCGTGGCTGGGTGTGGTTGGCGACCTGCACGGCGAACCTCGCCTCTTGCCCGACAGGACGACCGTCCGTAATCTGATGCACCGTCAGTTCTTGAGGCCCTGCGGGGCCCGACAGCGAGGGTGCGAGCATGAGCGAGCTTGGTTTCTGGAGGTTGGCCGAAGCGCAACCGGATTGGGTCGCCGTGATCGCGCCCGGTGGTGCGCAGCGAACCGCGGGTGAGCTGCTCGCGGCAGCGAACCAGGTCAGCCACGGGCTCAGGGCCGCCGGCGTGGGCGTCGGGGACACCGTCGCCTGCGTGCTGCCCAACTCCATCGAGCTGGTCGAGCTGTACCTCGGCACGTTGCAGATCGGCTGCTACTTCACTCCCATCAACCACCACCTGGTCGGTCCCGAGATCGCGTACATCCTCAACGACAGCGAAGCCAAGCTCTTCGTGGGCCACGAGGCCTTCGCCGAGGAGATCACCAAGGCCCTCACCGAGGTCCGCGGCATCGACCCCGACCATCTCTTCGCGGTGGGAGCGGTCAAGGGCATGCGCCCCTTCGACGAGCTCAAGGCCGGCCAGCCCGACACGAAGCCTGACCGACGCACGGCTGGCAACCCGATGCATTACACCTCAGGCACGACGGGCAAGCCCAAAGGCGTCAAGCGCCCACTCGTCGAGATCGACCCCGATGACCTGGCAGCGCTGTACTGCGGTTTCCAGCAGATGTTCGGGGTGGAGCCCTTCGACGGGAACGTCCACATCACGGGCTCACCCCTCTACCACACAGCTGCCTTGTTGTGGATGGCCAACGCCTTGCACATGGGCCACACGGTCGTGCTGATGGACAGGTGGACCCCAGAGGGAATGCTGTCACTGATCCACGAGCACAAGGTCACGACGTCGCACATGGTGCCCACGCAGTTCCACCGGATGCTCGCACTGCCCGAAGAGGTGCGGGCGCGCTATGACTGCTCGTCGACGAGGTGCATGGTTCACGCCGCCGCGCCCTGCCCGCCCGAGGTGAAGCGCCGCATGATCGATTGGTGGGGCGACGCCATCTCCGAGTACTACGCGGCCACCGAAGGTGGCGGCACGATCATCACAGCCAAGGAGTGGTTGGCCAAGCCAGGAAGCGTGGGCGTCGCGTGGCCCGGCTCTGAGGTGCGCATCCACGACGACGAGACCGGCGAATGGCTCGGACCCAACATCGAGGGCACCGTGTACATGAGCCTGGCCCTTGCCAACTTCGAGTACAAGGGTGACGCGGCAAAGACCAAGGCCAATCGCAAGGAGGGCTTCTTCACGGTCGGCGACTGGGGTTACGTCGACGAGGACGGGTACCTGTTCTTGAGGGACCGCAAGAGCGACATGATCATCTCCGGTGGCGTCAACATCTACCCCGCGGAGATCGAATCGGTGCTCCTCACCTTCCCCAAGATCGCCGATGTCGCCGTGTTCGGGATACCCCACGACGATTGGGGCGAGGAGATCAAGGCCGTCATCCAGCCTGCCGAAGGCGTCGAGGCCGACGACGCTCTGCGTGAGGAGATCTTCGAGTTCTGCGAGGGTCAGCTGGCCAAGTTCAAGCGACCCAAGACGATCGACTTCATGCCCGAGCTGCCGAGGGACCCCAACGGAAAGCTCTACAAGCGCAAGCTCCGCGACCCCTACTGGGAGGGGCGCGACGCCCAGATCTGAGAGGGGCTCAGTCTCCGGACCACGGGCGGGTGCACCGCGAGCCAGGTCAACGCCTGGGGAAGGTCGCCCCGCCATCCTCACCGGTAGGTGCCAGCGCGGTTGCTCACACCTTCCAGCGCTGGACGAGCTGTGCCAGCGCATCCTTGGCTGAAGATGAGTAAGGCAGGGGTTGGGTGTACTCGGAGCCGTCTGACTTGTCGACCTCTTTGAGCACGTGGTCGGTGGCCGAGAAGGTGACGAAGGTCGCGACGCCGGGCGGGAATGCCGAGGCGAGCGCCTGCACGGCTGGACACGGCACCTGGATGTCCTTGTCCGCGCAAGCAACCAGCGCCTTCACCGACGGATCGACGTGTGAGGCCAGCTGCAAGGGATCGATCTGGTCGGCCTGGTGGAGGAAGGTCACGTTCTGGGAGCCGAACAGCGACTGGAGGGCTGGCGGAAGGCTTGGCACGGGTCTTCCCGCACGGATCGCGTCTATTGCGCTCCGGGCCGAAGCCATGGTCGCCGCGTCAACCTTCGGTTGGATCTGCTGTGCAAGCAGGTCCAGGTAGCGCATCGGCAGGGGGCAGACAAGGGCGAGCGCCGTGGCGCCAGGGGCGCCGCCCGGGTCCGCGGACACCGCGAGTGCGATCAGACCGCCCTCGCTGTGTCCGACCAGCATCAGGTGAGTCGTGTCGATCTCGTGTTGAGCGGCAACGAACGAGAGAGCGTCGCGTGCTTCCTGGACGAACACGTCAAAGCCGACGTCTTGGGGATGTGATTCGAAGGCTCCGAGACCGGTC
>JAHFUU010000063.1:0-3278 GCA_023264915.1 Microthrixaceae bacterium
CGCCGAGGCCGACCGGCGCGTCGTCCGGATCGGTTACTGGTCAGCATCTCGAGACGAGGTGACCGAGCGCACGGTCGAGCCGATCCGTGTCTTCTTCCGGGACGGCTACTGGTACTCCCGCTGCGTCGACCACCCCGCGGATGGCCACGGCAGGGCTGCCATCACCGGGGACCGCTCCACCACCCGCCGTGCCAGGGAACGCACCAGCGAGGGCGCCGTCCGGCTGTTCCGCCTCGACCGGGTCATGACATGGGAGATCACCGCTGCGCGCTTCGAGGCGTCAAGCGCTTCTGAGAGCACCGACGACTTGCTCGACCTGCCCCCGGACTCGATCGCTGTGACCATCCGGTTCCCAGAATCGTCGCGCTGGGTCAACGACTACTTCGAGCTGCGCCAAGTGCACGAAGCAGGCGGTTCGATCATCGGGGTGCTCGACGTGGTTGGAATCGCGTTCCTCGACCAGTTGCTCGTACGTGCCCGCGGCGAGGTGCTAGAGCCACCGGAGCTCGCGGGGCGCACCCAGCTCGCCGCGGAGGCGATCCTGGCCCGTTACCGGTGACCGGCAGCTCGGTTTGAGCCGACTTCAGCCGGTGAACCTCGGCACGGCCACGACGGCTCGCGTGCCGGGTGCCGTCGTCGAACTGGTCGGCCCGGTGGACACCGTCGTCGTCGAGGATGCCGGAGTCACCTTGGTCACCGCCGGTATGTCCCAGCTGAAGGCGGTCGACACGGTCGCCGTCTGGTCGTTGACAGTGGACACGATCCGGAAGTCCGCATGAGCACCGGCCCGTGTGAGCTCGACAACGGTGTAGCCACGGTCTCGCGCGTCCACGTAGTGGACCCAGGGCAGCGCACCGATGAGGGCCTCGCCGGCCGCTATCAGCTGCTCGCCTCCGAAGCTCGAGGAGATCGACGTGCAGACCAGCTCTGTGGCGACCTGTGGTGAGGATGGATCCTCGCCACTGAGGTGGACGTCGCCGACACCGGCGGCGTGGATGTCACCTGTGACCACCAAGGGGTTGGACACCTCGGGGAGCGCGAAGGTGTCAACTATCCGTTGACGGGCTTCCGGGTAGCCGTCCCACTGGTCCTGGTTGTAGGCAACCCCGAGGGGCATGGACGTGAACACCACCTGGTTGGCCAGCACGTTCCACATCGCCCGGCTCGAGGTCAGACCGCCAGTGAGCCATGCCTCCTGAGCGTTGCCCAGCATGGTTCGGCCGGCCGCATACATGTCGGGGCAGGGAGAGCCGAGGTCACCCAACCCCGCACCCATGCACACCTGCGGGTCACGGTACTGGCGGCCATCCAGTGCGAAGAACGCTGCAAGATCACCCCATCCGATGGCCCGGTAGATCTGTAGATCCGGTCCCGTGGGAGCTGGAAGCCGCACGGGCTGATGCTCCCACCAGGCCTTGTACGCGGCGGCTCGCCGCACCAGGAAGGCGGCCGGATCAGCCCCGTTCTCTTCATGGCTACCCGCGTAGTTGTTGTCGACCTCGTGGTCGTCCCAGGTCACGAGCCAGGGGAAGGCCGCATGCGACGCCTGGAGGTTGGGATCGCTCTTGTACAGCCCATAGCGGTTCCGGTAATCAGCCAGGCTGACTATCTCACCGCTGTTGTGGGGTCGCACTCCCGATCCCCCACCTTCATATATGTAGTCGCCAAGGAAGAACACGACGTCCAGCGCTTCTTCTGACAGGTGGGCGTGCGCGGTGTAGTAGCCGCTGGTCCAGCTCTGGCAGGAGGCGAAACCAAACCTCATGGATGCCGGTGATGCCGCCGATGCCGGGGCGGTGCGCGTCCGACCCACGGGGCTGTCAAAGCCCCCGGCGCGGAACCTGTAGAAGTAGGACGTCGCCGGGGACAGCCCGGTCACGTCCACATGGATCGAATGGGCGAGCTCTGGGAGGGCTTGTACCGAACCCGAACCGACGACCGTGCCGAAGGATCCATCGGTGGCAACCTGCCAGTCGACGGTGATGGGTGCCTGTGGCATGCCCCCTCCGTTCAACGGGTCAGGCGCCAGGCGGGTCCATAGCACCACGGCATCCGGCAGAGGGTCACCACTCGCCACTCCCAGCATGAACGGCGCGGCCGGGATCGGGGGCTCGGCTTGCGCCCACCGCGGAACACCCGTCACCGCCGCTGCGGTGCCCGCGGCGAGACCTCCCAGGAACGCCCGCCGATGAATCACCATCCAGGTCCCCCTCGTGGCAATGCGCCCTGCCTGCCCGGCCCGAGCCTACCCACCGCTGGGGACGCCCCATTGCCAGCGGTTCATTCGAACAGGGTGAGCTGGTTCCCTCCTGCGGCAGGGCGCTGGTAGCGGACGACTCCGGGCCAGTGGATGTGGTCCATGAACACCCAGCTTCGACGGTGGATGGCTGTCGGGCCATAGCCCTGCAAGGCGACCCTGTGACGGGGGCAGGGGTACCCCTTGTTGAACTCGAAGTCATATCCGGGGTAGCTCTCGGCTTCGGCGCGCATGAGTCGATCGCGCGTCACCTTGGCCAGGATCGACGCAGCGGCTATCGACAGGCACGAGGCGTCTCCGCCGACGATGGCACGGGTGATGCCTCCTCCGACGAAGTCCCACTTGCCGTCGACGAGCACTCTGTCCGGTGCCACGTCCAGAGCGTCGATCGCGCGGCGCGCGGCCAGCCTCTGTGCCTCGGACATGCCCAGCTCGTCGCATTCGGTCTCGCTCGCGTGCCCCACGGACCAGGCGACACACCACTCGCCGAGACGGTAGAAGATCCGTTCCCGCTCGGCCTCGGTCAACAGCTTCGAGTCGCGGATGCCGTTGAGTCGCCTGCCCTTGGGAACCACCGCGGCACCCAAGGTCAGCGGCCCAGCCCAGGATCCGCGGCCGACCTCGTCGATGCCGACAACGACCTCGTACCCCTCAGCCCAAAGGGCTCGCTCCTCGCGCCGGTTGGGCGCGTTGTCTCGGAGCGCCTTTCGCATGGGCTTGGCTCTGCCGGGCCGGCGCTGGCCGGCGATGCTCACCACAGCGCGCAAAGGATCAAGGGGACCTCAGGTGCGCTCCGGGCGCTGCCGGTCACTTGACCATCCCGGCGAGCCATGAGTACGCGGCGCTGGCAACAGCCAGGAGGCCGAGCACCGTGGCTCCACGGTCCACGACCGTCAGCGGAGGCGAAAGCGGAGCCGCGCCCTCTGAGCCACTGTCACGGTTCCACGGGTTCTGGTTGACACCTCCAATCGAAAGGATGCTTCCGGCCGCGCCGACCGACAGGATCGATCCGGCTGACCCC
>JAHFUU010000063.1:3288-8894 GCA_023264915.1 Microthrixaceae bacterium
AACCCAAGCAGGCCAACGACGCTACCGACCCCATCGACAGCATCGACCAGATCGACCACGCGGAGCTGTGGGACTTGACCGATCCCACTGACCATCGCGACTCGGTCGACCAGACCGAGAAGCCCCGACTCGCGGCCCGTGCGACAGGGCCACGTGGCAGATGCCGGCGCAGCCGACCAGCGGCACCGGGCAGATGGCGCAACGCCCTCCCGGTCCGCCTCGCGCCAAAGGACACCGATCTCAACGCGAGCATCGAAGCGAGCTGGGCTGGAGTTGCCTCGCCGAGGGAGGATCCGCTTCCCGACACAGTTCCAGCACTGCCGGCAGGGCCGCTCTTGGGCTTCATCATGTTGATCACCTGGCTTGTCGAGATGCGCCTCACCGGTGCCCGCCGAACCAAAGGAATCCGGCGCCCGGGCTGGCCAAACCGTACCGCCAACGGAGCTTCGCCCCGAGCCCGACGGGTCTTGTCCCTGGCCGGGGAGGCTGCATGCCTCGCGCTCTCGCGGTGCCCAAGGGTGCTCGGAGCTGGTTCGAGATGGCACACTTCCCGCCGAGCACGCTTCCCACGGCCAGCCCCGAGGATGCGCCCCGGGTGGACGCTGGGCCGCTGTCTGCCACCGTCGATCATGCTCGGCCAGAGGCCGACTCGCGATTCGGCGACCTCAGTCGAGGGCCCCCTGACAGCCCTGGGCCGGCCTCGTCCCGGCTGCCCTTCAACAGATCTGCACCATCGCTTCGACTGCATAGCCCTGGTCGTCGGTGCCGACCTCGCGCACGGTACCGATCGGTCGGAAACCGGCCTCGACCAGGTCGGCCACATCGTCGGCATCGACCGCAGCCAACAGGCCGCCAGATGTCTGAGGGTCGAACGCAAGTGCCTCCATCGCCGGCCCGGAACCAGGATCGACGGCCACGAAGGGTTCGAGCATGTTGCGATTCAGAACGGTGCCAGGAGCAACCACACCGCTGGAGGCGAGCTGCTTCGCACCGCGATAGCAGGGAACCATCGTCGAGTCGATGACCAGACAGGTGCCCGATCGCTCAGCGATGTTGTGTGCGTGACCCGCCAGACCGCGTGAGCTTACGGTGGTGACTGCGTGGCAGGACCCCCCCAGCCCCGACAGTCGCCGGGCGGCGAGGAGGTTCAGCTCACGCATGCTGGCCACCGTGCGCTCACGCTGTTCATCGGAGCCACCCGTGAGCAGCACGCCAGTTCCGAGCGGCTTGGAGAGCACGAGGACATCCCCGACCGACGCGCCGGCGTGGCCCATGAGGTGCTCGCCCCGGAGGACACCCTGTACCGACAGTCCGAACACCAGCGCGTGGCCGCTGACCGCATCACCGCCGGCAAGAACACCGCCCGCTGCCGCGACGACCTCAGCCGCAGAGGACTGGATCTCCTCGACGGTCGCCCTCTCAAGGCCCTTCGGGAGCGTTCCGGCGGGCGACGCGACCACGACGTCTGCTCCCGCTGCCAGCACAGCGCTGCACGCGTGCGAGGCGACTATCGCGCCGAAGTCCCCGGGCGAGTCCACCATCGGTGCCAGCAGCGCAGTTGTCGAGACCAGCACCCTCCCTGGTCCGATCTTCGCCGCGACCACGTCGTCGAGCCGCCCTCCGGCAATCAACGCCCCCGGAGCCTCGGGGCCAGCAGAGGTCCCATCCCCGGAAGCGGTGAGCCCCGGCCAGGCAGGGCTGGCATCCCATCTCTGCGCAGCTGGCGGGTCGGCAGCGTACGCGCTCAGGGGTACCGGGCCGAGGGTCGCGGGTGGCACATCCGGCAGCACAGCCATCGAACAACGATATTTCCCCCTTCGGGGCCGATCGCGGACACCCGAGGGGCTGTCCTGAGCAGCGGGCTGTCCTGAGCAGCGGGCTGTCCTGAGCAGCGCTGGCCAGCATCGAGGCTGGAAGGCGCCCGAGCGCCGCCGATCCCATCCCGATCACATGGCTCGTCGGGCAGGGGGCCAGGCCCCGCCAGCCATCTGGCAGACACGACTTGCGCGGCGTCGTTGCCACCGCTCCCTCATGGTTAGATGGCCTGAACCGCGGGCCGGGAGTGCTCAGCGAGCCACATGGCTCCTCGGGCTGGCGCGACGCGGCGTGATCAGCTGGCTAACCAGGCGTAGGTGAGCCGGTGCACTCCAGCCTGAACTGGAAGCGACTGGGTCACCCCGTCGGGGAGCAGCCCGTTCAGAACGTCACGCACCCTGGTGTCGGTCGCTATCGACCAGCGGACGTGGTGAAGCCACACGTAGGGGACCTCGTCGGCGAGGACCTTCGCGACGTCCACGTAGGCGGCCTTGCGATCTGCGAGCTCTGGGCTGCCACGACCCTTGGTCAACGCCGCGTCGAGCTGTTCGCTCTTGATGCGAGCGAAGTTGAGCCCGATGGTCCCCTTCGGCGCCGCGTTGGCACCCAGCCACCAGTGGGTCTCGCCATCGGGGTCAGGAGCTGAGAACTGCCTGAAGTACACCGCCTGGTAGTTGGCCGTGACAGCATTGAGGATGATCTTGGTCTGCTCTCCGGTCTCGAGCGTGACCTCGAAGCCTGCCTGCTGCCACAGCTGCTGGAGCGCCTGGGTCACCTTGGCAACATCGGGCGACGGGGTGCTCGACAGGGTGAACTTGGGCGCGGCTCCGCCGTTCTCTGCCTTCCAGGTGTCCACGAGCGCGCGCGCCTTGGACAGGTCGAACTTCGGGTAGTTGGGATCCGCGTACCAATCGCCGTTCTTGTTGAACGGGCTGTCTGCCCTCTGGTCCTCGGGAGCACCCGTGATCGCTTCGATGACGCTCAGATCAGTCGCGTACGCGAGGGCTTGGCGCAGCCTCTTGTCACTCAGCGGAGGCTCCTGCACGTTGATCATCGCGAAGGACTCCTCGTCCTCGCCACCACCCTCGAAGAACTGGATCTTGCCCTGGTTGGCCGCAGTGCGGAGGGTCTCGACCTTGTCGTAGTAGTCAGAGTGGATGACGTTGACATCGCCGGCCAGAAGCGACTGGATCCGGCTCTGGACATCTGGGAGGGGCTTGAAGGTGACCTTGTCGAGGTATGGAAGCTTGTTGCCCGCCTTGTCGGTCTGCCAGTAGTCGGTGTTCTTGGTTCCGATCCAGTGGCTGTCGCGGATGTACTCAGAGAACTTGAAGGGTCCCGTTCCGATCGGCTTCAGAGAGCCTTCGGGGTTCTTCGCCGCGGACTTGTCTATCTGCTCGGGAGCGATCATCATCCCGCCCTGCCCTGTCAGCAGTGCCGGGAAGGCCACCCAGGGCTGGCTCATCTTGATCTTCAGGGTCAGCGTGTCCACGATCTCGGTGGACTCGATCGGGCGCGCCGCAGGGCCTGTCAGAACCGACGACTTGATGGCATCGGTGAACTTCTTGCCAGCAGCGGCATCAACCGGCTGGCCATTGTGGAACTTGATGTTGGGCCGGCTCTTGATGATCCACTCGGTGTAGTCGGGGTTGTGGTTGAACGACTCTGCGAGATAGGGCTGGGGCTGCTTGTTGATGTCAAAGGCCGCTATCGGGTCGGTGAACGCGTTGGCGATCATGAGGCCCGAGATGGCCCACCGGTTGGTGGTCGGGTCGAAGCCGTCGGTCTCGGCCTCGATGCCGTATATGAGCGAGCCTCCGGGCTTGGGGCCGCCACTGCTCGCAATCGAGACCGTCACCTGTCCCGCCGCGTTCGTGGTCGCCGTGGACTGATCTGACCCCGAGTCCTTGGCACAGCTGACGGACAGCATCGCAAGAAGCGATGCAGCTGCACCGGTCATCACGGCCTTCACCCAACCCGCGTGTGTCTTCGGCATCGATCCCCCTAGGTGCCCGGGGCAGGTCGCACCAAGCACAACATGGTCGTTCGTTCGCAACTCATCTGGTATAGGGCTGCTGGACCAAACTAGTCACTACGCTAAGAATCTAGAGCCTCCGCGCAGCCGAGTTGGTTCACCCCCGAGGTCTGCTTCCCAGCGGTCGGTTGTCCCCCTGAGCTCCTAGAACAGTGCACATCCACCAGTACCAGGCCACCGTCACCTGGCGGGGCTCCACCAGCGACGGCTATGAGGGCTATGACCGGTCACATGTCGCGCGCGCTGGCGATGCTTCCCTCGAGCTCAGGCTGAGCAGCGACCCAGCGTTCCGAGGTGACCCGGGACTTCTCAATCCCGAGCAGCTCGTCGTGCTGGCTGTTGCATCGTGCCAGCTCCTGTCCTTCCTCGCGGTCGCGGCGCGGGCCCACATCGACGTCCTGGAGTACGAGGACACGGCCGTGGGCGAGATGCCAGAGCGGCCACGGCCTATGTCTGTCGAGCGAATCGTCCTCCGGCCCCGGATCATCGTGCGGGGTCCGGCCACAGCGCAGAAGGTGTTGCGGCTCGTCGACCTGGCCCATGCCGAGTGCTACATCGCCAACAGCTTGCGCACCGAGATCCAGATCTACCCGCAGGTCATGGTGCGCGAAGGCTGAGACTGCCCGGCGAGCCCGATGCAACGCTGTGATGTCGAGACCACGAGAGCTGAAGCGAGGGGTTCTCGGAGGTGTGCTGTGTGTGAACGGAGAGATAACTCTCGATGTGGGGCATAATCGGGCCTTCCCGGCGGACCAGATCGGTGGCAACATCGCAAAGGCTCACCCATGAGTTCCTCGAGTCATGACGATCGTGACACCAACACGACAACCAGCACGAGCGGTCGGGAGGAAGAGCCGATGACCGCGGCCGGTGCCGCGACCGAATCCGACTTGTCTGCGCCTGTCCTCACAGGCGCCGATCGCGCAGCACCACTCAGCCCTGGCACCCGTGTAGAGGTCCGCTCCAGCTTCGACCGGCGATGGAGCGGCGGGTTTGAGGTCGTGGAGGCCAGCGGCGACGGCTACCGGCTGCTGCGCCTGTCAGACCACACCCAGCTGCCGGGTACGTTCAAGCGTGACGACATCCGCCGCGAACGGCGACGCTCGGGTCACTGGTGGTACTGAACCAGTGCGAGCACCGATCAGCGATCGTCCTGGCCAGCCTCGAGCGTAGCTATGAAGTCGTCCACCTCGATGGCGATCATCGTGCGCGTCTTGAGGGTTCCCCTCGCTGTCAGCTCGGTCGCGATGCGAGCCATGGTCAGCTCGTCAGGTGCTTCGATGATGTTGAGGAAGTCCCACTGACCCAGCAGGGCGTACTGGTGTACGACCCGGGCTCCCATCGACTCGACCTGGGCGTTGACCGCCTTGATGCGGGCTGGGTTCTCCCTGAGGGTGGCTGAGCCGTCCGGGCCCAGCGTCGACAACATCACGAACTTGGGCATGCTCACAAACTAGCGGGGCTGCGCCCCAGCCCGACAAGTCGTGTGTCCGGGATGGAATCGTCGGCCCCTCATCTCGTGGGGCGCCGTCGGCGCACACACCTGGTTCCGTGCGAACGGCCCGCTCGCTGCCGCTCGCGGTTCGCACGGGCAAGCCCGAAGATGCGAGTGAGGCGACCCGTCACGCTGCTCCCTGGCATCTTCGAGCTTGCCTCGGCCAGAACTTGACTCGCGCTTCACGTGATTCAACCGTTGAGGCTTGTAGCGGGGCTGCGCCCCAGCCCGACAAGTCGTGTGTCCGGGATGGAATCGTCG